>CANJDY010000040.1 GCA_947472635.1 Chitinophagaceae bacterium | reverse complement strand
TCATTGCAGGGAATACAGCTTTTAGCTACGGGTATTTATTCTAATCTGAGTTCAGGAGTTGATAAAATAGTTATTGACTATCATAATTATTCAAGTGATGACTTTGCTAAACTCAATAGGGTAAATAATACAGAACCGGGTATGTTTACTACAAATATTTTAGATATAAATAATAATGGCATTTCTACATGGACATTATGGACAAATTGTTATAAAAATATATTTACCTGTAATACAGTCATCGCTCAAAGTAGATTTGGAACAGATATTGAAATTAATAATGCACTCGGAGAAATGTATTTTCTGAGAGCATACAATTATTTTGTTTTAAGCAATATTTTTATTCGTCCATATACACAAAAGGATATTAGTAATTTAGGATTGCCTTTAAGACTAGACCCTAATGATGAAAGTGAAGCAAAACGTTCTACAATAGATGAACTTTACGACCAAATGATTGCTGATCTTAAAATAGCAGCAATCAATATGAAAACTATTAATACTGATAGAACAAAGGCATCAAAGCAGGCCGCACATGCTTTATTAGCACGTATCTATAATTCAATGATTGATCCTGTAACTCCGGATATCACGAATGCAAATAATGCAATTGCGTATGCTGATTCCGTATTAAATTCAGGAAAAGCATCAATGATAACGGCTCCTGATGTTTTTTTCGGCAGTAACACAGTTGTTAGAACACAATGGCCTTCAGTTACAAAACATTATTTTTCTACCGCTTCTAGTTCAAGTGAAACGATTTGGATGTTGTATAGAACTGCTGTTACATCATTGCCGAATTGTCTTGATAATGGATATAATCAACTAAAAGCTGGCCAGTATCTGCCGATTTCTAATGATTATTATATTTTACTAAATAAATACCCAACTGATTTACGCAATAATTTGATAGATAAATCATATACTACAGCAACTGGTACTACGCTTGCCAATGCAGATGTAACATATGGTGCGAAATCTACAAATTGTAATAAATACTCTTTCCAGTCAGGAATCACCAATCTAGGCTCAATAATTGTTTTAAGGGCAACGGAAATGCGACTGATTCAGGCAGAGGTATATGCGAAATTAGGCAATGCCGCAAAGGCATTGGAAAATATCAATTATGTTAGAAGCCGTGCTGGCGTCCCTTTATTTACAACAGCAAACTGGACAACAAATAGCTACAATATAACAAACCTGCTTGACCTCGTATTAACTGAAAAAAGATTAGAAATGATTGGCGAGTGCCAAAGGACAAAAGATCTTTATAGAAATAAAAGAGATTTAGTACGTACTTATCGATTTGATGGGGATAATTATTTAGACACTTATACTTCTGGGAGTTCTGTTGGAACAATTTCTAGATGGAATTCTAAGCAAATAATTCGTCCGATTCCATATGGACAAATCATACAATCAACCAACATGACACAAAACCCTTACTAATATGGATTAATATTTATTTTATCTACCTTTATGGCTTAGCATATCAATCTGTAACTGTGTTTAAAATTCAAAATTTATTAATCCTACTATTTTGGCTAAACAGTATTATGTGTTTAGGTCAAACAAAAATCAATTTTAAGCAAATAGATAATAAAAGTGGACTATCGCAAAATGGTGTTTTGACTATTTTTCAAGATAAAGATGGATACATGTGGTATGGCACTCATTATGGCCTTAACAAGTATGACGGATTTACTTTTAAAACTTACTATAGAGGTGATTCTTACAATGACCTTTGTGGTAATACTATACAGTCATTGTTGCAGGATTCAGCAGGAAATATATGGATCGCAACGATTGAAGGTATTTCTGTTTTCAACCCCATTACAGAAACGTTTTACAACCTGAGTAAATATAGTCTAAAGGAAAGTATTTTTAAACATACAATACTTTCTATGAAGCTGATTGAGAACGACATTTTAGTGAGCAGCAACGAGGGGCTGTGGAAATTCAATCCGGGGAAGAGTCTTTTTACAGATAATGTTGCAAAACAAATTTGTAATTCGATTGATAATCACAAATTGCAATCAGATTTAAAATTGGAAGAGATTAAGGTTTTTCAAAAAGATGAACATGACAATTACCTTTTAGCAGCAAATAACCATGTCATAATATCGAAAATCATTGACAATAAACTTTTGGTTATTGATGAAGTAATTCTCGATCCTAAGGTCGACATTGAAGTAACCGTAATTTATAAGGATAATTTTAATATTTTATGGGCTGGCACCTCCAATCATGGTCTCTATCAAATAAAAGAAACCAAAGGGGATTATTCAACAATTAAAATATATCCGCAAAATAAAAATACTTTCTTTTCAAGGATTACGGATATAATGCAGGATGACAAAAATGATTTGTGGATTACATCCAGAAGTGATGGTGTTATTGTTTTCCCAAAAGAGAACTTGCAGAAAAATATATTTCACCCAAAAATATTAAGGGAACAAGAAATACCAAGTAAAAGAATTAGGAGCATTTATAAATCTCGGGATAACACGCTATGGTTAGGCTCATTGGGAAGTGGTGTCTTTTTTTATAACCCTAAGGGCATTAAATTCAAAAATTATAAATTTTCGAATCAGTTAAGTAATTCCTCGACCAGCTCGCTCAATAACTATTCACGGTCTATTAGCAAAGATTCTTATAACAGATTATGGTTTGGGACTCTTTTTGAAGGCTTGTATATTTATGATATACAAAAACAAAAAATCATAAAAGATTTACTGAATAATCTTTCCATTTTCTCCATATCCGAAATTGACAAAAATCATTACTTCGCAGGCACTTCAGACGGATTGTATTTGATTACATATGATAACATAAATATTAGTGCAGAAAAAGTAGCATTAGATTACAAGATAGAGGGTGTTGTATTTTCAATATGTAATAAATCAAATAAATACTGGATTGGAACAAGTAAAACGTTATTGAGTTTTATTTTAACGGATAAGTTTAAGATTTCCCAGATAGTTGCTTATAGTGATCCGCTTTTAATTGATAACAAATCTCAAAACACTATTCGATGTGTTAAGTTTGATAAAAAACAAAATTGTATATGGATTGGTACAGAAATGAATGGCCTGGTTAAAGCTGTGTTGGATGCAAAAGATGATGTATCAAGGTTTATTTCAATCAATAAAATGTATGAAGATGTTGTATTGAGTAAATATATTTCTGATATTTATTTGGATAGTTCTAACAATTATTGGATAGGAACTAGAAATGGCCTTATTCATTTTCAATTGATTTCTTCAGGTAAAATCTCCGGAATTAATATTTACACAAAAAAAAATGGCCTTCCAAGCAATATGATTCAATCCATCCAGAGCGATAAAAAAAATAATCTGTGGCTTGGAACTAACAGGGGGTTAGTTAGATTCAACAAATTGACTAAAGAACTAATTACTTATGACATAAACGATGGTATTCAGGATTACGAATTTGCAGAACATGCCTCGTATATGGATAATAACGAAGTGATGTATTTTGGCGGTATTAGTGGGGTCTCTGAATTTTTACCTAAAAATATGGGCTACGATAACTTTATTGAACCTGTTGTTATTCAAAATATTTTCATTAATGGAGTAAACGCAAATAACAAAAAAGAAAAAAACAATTCAAAGAAGCTTGCATTACCTCATTATCAAAACAATGTAAAGTTTTCCTTTATTGCTTTCAATTATGTGAATCCATCGAAATGCAACTATGCCTACACACTCGAAGGCTATGATAAAGATTGGGTTTATACTTCATCTGATAATCGGATAGCAGAGTATTCAAATCTACCCAAAGGAAATTACATCTTTAAAGTAAAAGCTTCGAATGAAGATGGTGTATGGAATAATTCATATACGTCTTTTCCAATTGAAATAGAGCCATCTTTTTGGCAAACATTTCCGGCATTTTTGATCTATTTTACTACCCTTTTTGGCTTAGTATCCTTAGTGTCTGTCATTACAAAGAGACGAGTACAAAAAAAACAGGCTGAATATTTAGAAAAAAAGTATCATGAAACAATTCAAAAAGTAAATCAAGCTAAAATTCAGTTTTTCATCAATATTTCTCATGAAATTAGAACACCTTTGACTTTAATTATGTGTTCCATTGAAAGGCTTTTTGAAAATTTTAAAAAAAATCCAGAACAAGAAAAAGAGGTAAAAAGTATTGAAATAAATGTAAGTCATATGTTGAACCTTACAAATGAATTATTGGAAATTCAAAAAATTGAAAGCGGAAATTATCAAATAAATGTTAGAAAAAACGACATTATTGATTTTTTAAAAAATATAGTACTAGCCTTTGACCCCCTCGCTGATAGACAAAATATTAATTTATCTTTCTATAGCTATCAATCTGAAATATTAATTTGGTTTGATGCAAATGCGGTAGAAAAAGCTTTTGGAAATCTGATTTCAAATGCAATCAAATATACTAAACGAGGAGGGGCAATTGAGGTTTCAATCAATTCATCTGAAAATAATGAATTTCTTCATATATCGGTAAGTGACAATGGCATTGGTATTGAAAAGGTCAATTTTACAAAAATATTTGATCGTTTCTATCACTTGGAAAGCAATAGTGAGTCATACGAAAAAGGTTTTGGTGTAGGCTTATCTCTTACGAAAAACCTCATAGAATCACATAAGGGCTCGATATTATTAAGTAGTGAGGTTGGTAAAGGTTCCATTTTTACATTAAGGTTACCCATGAATGATGAAGTATATTCCAGTGAGGATAAGGCAGAGAAATTATTTTGGAAGTCAGATTATACTTCAGTTTTAAGCAGTATTGAAAAGCGAAATTTTGCCAATGAAGCTATAGAATCACTCAACCTCGGCATAGAGGATCTTGACCCAGCAAAATCTACGATTCTTTATGTTGATGATAATAGAGAATTGTTAGACAATATGATTTATTTTTTATCTGAAAAGTATAATGTAATCGTTGCGCCGAATGGCAAAATTGGTGTTGAATTGGCGAACCGATTTCAACCAGATGTTGTCATAAGTGACATCATTATGCCAGTTATGGATGGTTTTGAATTATGCAGGAATCTTAAAAACGATTTAAATACTTCTCATATTCCTGTCATTTTACTAACTGCTAGAGGTGACTCGCACAGTCAGATCAAGGGGGTTGAAATTGGTGCAGATTATTTTTTCCCCAAACCATTTAGTATAAGTCTGATGGATTTAACCATTAAGAATTTAATAGACTCAAGAGAAAAATTAAGGCAGCTTTTCATTAATAATCCATACCACAATCCCAAAGAAATAACAACAAATAGCAGAGATTCTGAATTTCTTGAAAATTTGCTTAAATATGTAGAAGATAATATTGACGACCCCGAATTGAATATTAACAACTTAGCGCAGACATTCACCATGAGTCGTTCTACCTTTTTCAGAAAAATTAAAGCTATTACAGGAATAACTGGTAAAGAGTTTATTAATTCAATACGTTTAAAGAAAGCCGCTCATCTTCTGATATCTTCGGGGATGAATATTTCTGAAGTTGCGTATGCTGTTGGGCATTCCAATCCACAATATTTTACGAAGTGGTTTAAAGCATATTTCAAAATGTCGCCATCAGAATATATTTTACAAAAAAGTAATAAGTAAATAGTATATTTAAAAATGAATACTTTAATCTATATAATCTTATGATTTGCACTCTTTTAAAGTGCAAGCATTTTTTAGTTTAGCCTTTTTAAAGGGTAAAATGATTTTGAATGACGCAAAAGATTAATTCAAATTGACTTCACTGGCCGTTATTAAAACGCACCTATCCTGTTTTTAGTCATTCACTAGCAAATGTTTACATTCGATTAGAGTGTAAGAATTTCCTTCTTTTTTCAAAGCAACCTGCCAAATCACCGTTTTACTTTATCTGCCCGTTTATTACAAGGCCGACTCCTAGTAGGTTCCCCGCAACCATGGCTCGAGATTGAGAGTGAAGATCCCAGTACATAATTTATTCGGATCATATAATAGGGTATTGATTTAGTTGCCTGTGCAATGGTCTCAGGAGAAAAGAAGTATAATTCCCTATAGTAAATAGGTGAAATTGAAACAATTTCACCCTTAAATGAGACTATTTGGAACATTTTAGAGGTTTCGAATGATGATATTTGTTGCAAAGATTGCTTCTTATGGGTTTAAAAGTCTATGCTTACGGTTTAGGTATGCTAATGTTATTTGGAACCAATAACTCCACGCCTAATTTCGTTTATTAAGAAAGTAATTTTAAACTTATAAATTAAATGAAATGAAAGTACTTTTAAAACAGCAAATATGCATCGTAATGATGCTGATCTTTGTTCAAATAGCCTTAGGTCAAAAATCGATCATCAGAGGGCAAGTTACTGATGAAAAAAAGGTTCCATTATCAGATGTGACAATTTTGGTCTTGGGCAAAAAAGTATCCACCATATCAAATGTCAAAGGTGAATTTTCCATTGAGGCAGCCCCAACAGATAAATTAAAATTTTCATTTGTTGGTATGGATAACAAGACTGTTGCTATTGAAAACCGGCTTTTTCTTAATGTGGTTTTAAAGAACAAACAAGAAAATTTAGATGAAGTTGTTGTAATTGGATATGAAACTGTACGACGTTCCGATGTAACGGGAAGTATTTCAAGTATTAAAGGAAGTGAAATTAGAAAACAGGCTACTCCAAGTGTTGTTTCTGCTTTGGTTGGCAAAGTCCCCGGAGCATATATTCGAACAACTGGAAATGAGCCAGGAGGAGCTAACTCAATAAAGATACGTGGGCTAAGTTCAATAAATGGAACAGGGGAACCTTTATATGTAGTTGATGGTATTTACACTGACAATATTGATTTTTTAAATCCCTCTGACGTAAAATCTATTGAAATTCTAAAGGATGCTGCTTCAACATCTATTTATGGTTCGAGGGGGGCAAATGGAGTTGTTTTAATTACTACTAACAAACCTAAAAGCGGGCAAATTAGTACTAACTATTCAACTTATTTTGCTACAAAAGACATGGCTAGAAAAATCGATGTTGTTAACGCAGCCGAGTATGCTATGCTTTTTTATGAGATGAAAGCCAACCGGCCAGATTTGATTTTACCGAACGTTGAAATTGTTGGATTCCCAGAAAATAATCCTAGCTCCTGGGGCAAGGGATATGATTGGGTTAAGGAATCAAGCCAACCATGGACATTACAAAATCATGATTTAAGGATCAATTATGGCAGAGCTGAATCTTCTATTGGATTGGGTGTTAATTTTTTAAAAGATAATGGAGCGTTTAAAAATCAGGATTATTCAAGGTTTAATTTGAAGTTTGATGGCATGATGAAGCCATCTAAAATTGTGGAACTTGGATTTTCTGTTATTGCAAATAGGAGAATGTTTAATCATATGGATGACGGACAGAAAGCTGTAGAAACCATATTTGGTATTACTCCTGCTACTCCGGTTTACAATCAGAATGGTACGTATAATTTAAGCAATATGTTTGGGACCCTCAAAACCTTTGATAATCCAATAGCAAGGCTTAATAATTCTACAGACATTGATAAAACCGACCAGATACTGAGTGATATTTATGCAAATTTTTCAATAACGCCAAAGCTTTCGTTCAAAGCCAGTGTAAAATTTAATTATTCTTCAAGGGAAAGATTATATTATCTGCCATCAACAACGCTTGAGGGTAGTATAACGAGCGGTAAAGCAACTGTAAGTGATTTGAAAATTCAGGATTACACAAATAATTATATACTTACTTATGGGATTTCAAAAAACAAGCATTCTATTACCATGCTTGGAGGTTTAGAAATATCAGGAAAAGGAAGGTCGAGTGCAAATTCAGGCGAGGTTACTCAATTTAATTCAGATATCTACGGGCCATACAATCTGGCGGCAGGGGCATCTGCCGTAGGTTATAATTCATATAAATCAAAAGAAACCCTGGCAGGTTTTTTAGGAAGAGTAAATTATAAGTTCAGTGATAAGTACTTTATAACATTTACAGGCCGCTATGATGGCTCTTCCAAATTTGGAGCCAATAACAGGTGGGCTTTTTTTCCAGGAGTTGCAGTTGCTTGGGATATGAATAAAGAAAACTTCCTTTCAAGTAATAACGTTATATCTAACTGGAAATGGAGAATTAGCGCCGGGCAGTCGGGTAGTTCAAGCATTCTACCTTATCAATCACAGGGATCCATTTATAATATGGGTTTATCAAGGTCAACGCCAACTTATGCTTTTGGAAATACTCCTGTTGCTGCAGAAGCTCCTGAAACATTTAGTAATTCGGATCTTAAATGGGAAGTTGCAACTCAATATAATGCAGGTGTTGAAATAGGTTTATGGGGCAATAGAATAAATTTTAAAGGGGATGCCTATATTAAAAAAATAGCTGATTTGTTGGTCAAAGACTTTCCATTACCCGGAGTTTCAGGTTTTAATTCTTCTACAAGAAATGGTGGGGATATGACCAATACAGGAATTGAGTTTAGTTTAGGCGGTGAAGTAATTCGAAATAAGAATTTTAAAATGTCTACAAACATTGTTTTTTCAAAATATATAAATGAAATAACAAAATGGTTGGGTCAAGGATCAATGATAAATGTAAATAAATATACAGGATATGTTGGAGAAGGGCATGCTTACGGAGTTTTTTGGGAAGTTCCTCAGTTAGGCATTTTTGCAAACCAGGAGGAGATTGATAATTATACGTATAAAAATTCTACAACAGGCGCATCTACACTGTTGCAACCAACCGCAAAACCCGGAAATATTAAATATGCAGATACTAATGGTGACGGGATTATAAACTTATCCGATCGAACTGTTATTGGATCACCACATCCCGATTTTACGCTAGGCATGGGATTGGATTTAACGAACAAAAATTGGACTTTGAATATTTTTATAAATTCTGTTTATGGAAAAAGTGTATATAATTCTTCTAATGAACAGTTGATGAATACATGGTTATTTAACACTAATAAATATGATGAACCTTATGGAGAGGCGACATCATTTTCTAAGAGGGTGTTAAACAGGTGGATACCCGAAAATCCAAATACCAATGTACCAAAATTAGGTTCCACAGCCACTAACGGCTTATCTGCAAATCTTAGTAATGTGGAAGATGGGAGTTTCATCAGGTTTGAAAATATTTCATTGTCCTATAATTTCCCTCTCAAGAAAAAGGCAATTATAAAGAACTTGTCCATTTATGGAAGTGTTCAAAATGCCATCTTAATTACCAACTATAGGGGTACTGATCCGGAAAATAATCAGCCTGAGCCCGGAGGCTGGGCAACTAATCAAAGTTCAAGTATTCTGGCATATGATAACTTTGGATATCCTAGGCCCGTTGCATACACATTTGGTTTAAACTTAAATTTTTAAAGATGAGATATTCAATTCATTTAACTGCATGTATAGTTACTATATGCTCATTGATGTCATGTACAAAATTTTTAAAGGAAGAAGTATTTAGTTCTTCACAAACATCAAATTTTTACATGAATGAGCAACAGGGTATTTCTGCTCTTAATGGCGTTTATGCCGGATTAAGGGATACCTATTTCACGTATTCAAATGATTATACATTTTTTACAATGTTGGAAGCCCCTACTGGTACTGTCACTTTCAGTCCTGGATTTGATGGTATGAGTTATTCTGCAAAAGATTTAGCAGATATAAAAAAGGTTTGGGATCGTATGTGGGTTTGTATAAACAGATCCAGTACGCTGATTAAACTTTTAAAGAAAGAAAATGTCAGTGATACATCTTATAAAAGAATTGTTGCAGAAGCAAAATTTGTTAGGTCACTTTGCTATTTTAATCTGGTAAGGATGTGGGGGGATATTCCATTTAATGATGGGGTTGAATCCATATCTGGTGCCTATCCTAAAAAAGTACGTCAAAGTGAAGTGTATAAAAAAATAATTCAAGATTTGGAAAGTGCAGCTGCTGATTTGCCAACTTGGTTACAATATTCTTCATACGGCAATTCTGGGACAGGAATTTTATTAAATGACTATAAGGGATATGAAAGAGGAAGAGCAACGAAAGGAGCAGCTCAGGCATTATTGGCAAAGGTTTACCTAACTATTGCATCTTCGATTGCATCAAACGCTAATTTATATGATAATGCGTTTGATAAAAAAGACATGTACACTAAAGCAAAAGATTTGTGTGCTTCTGTTTACGCTGGCGGTCATGGCTATGGCTTACTAACCAATTATTTCGATGTTTTTAAAGAGGAGAACGAGAATAAGAAAGAAGATATTTTTTCCATAAAGTTTGTTGAAGCTACTAATTTAAAATTGGGTAATTCACTTGCTGGTATGACGGGTGTTAAAGGCACAGGAATTCTAACAACTGAAATAGGTACATTAAAATCAACGGCTACTTTTTTAAATGAGTTTGTTGTTGCTGACAAGCGAAGAGCAGCCACATTTTTTCTTGAATATATTAACAAAAGTAATGTAAGAGTAATATACCCAACTGGTATAAAATCTTTGGCATTTAAAAAATACTGGAGTGATTATCAAATAGCTGCTGACAATACGCCTATGCAGCCTACTACTTATGTATATAAAACATCGTCAGCAGATAAAGGTCTTTTTGGTGATGACATACCCGTATTAAGGTATGCAGACCTTTTACTAATGTATGCAGAAACACTATATGCTTTGGGGGACTTGGTTAATGCCAAAGAAAGAGTAGCCGATGTGAGAGAACGGGCCGGTTTGAGCAGAGTGCTTCCTGCGGGGGACTTAATGGAGCTTATTATCTCAGAAAGAAGGATGGAACTGTGTTTTGAAATTCAATTGTGGTTCGATTATCAACGATTAAATATCGTTCAACGATATCGCCCCACATTGGTAGATATAAAGTATAAATTATTCCCCATTCCGGAGAGTGACCTGATGATGAACCCCTTGCTGCTCCCACAAAATCAAGGCTGGTAAAAAATATACTTGCTGGGGCAGGAAAATATAAAAGCTTAAAATAAATACTATTGAATTGAAATATATCTGTTTTAAAATGAAAAATAGTATGAAAGGAATTTATCTATTATTTATGGTTGCACTGGGAATAGGTGCAAATACAATACAGGCACAAAAAGTAGCGGTACCCATTAATTGTTATGGCGTTTGGGATCGTGGAGAGGGGATTGAAGATTATTCTGATCCTAAAGCTGACTTTGTGTTGGGTATCGAAGTAATGTCTAAATGGGCAGAGGTTCAACCCAAAGGGCCTAATGATTTTGATTTTTCTGCTTTTCAAAATACTTTAGACAAAGCTGCAAAATTTAATAAAATAGTTAAAATCAGTATAAATGTAGGGCCAGAATCTCCAATGTGGCTTTATGAAAATAGTGTTCCATTGGTTCATGTGAAAAGTAATAAGCCCAAAAATGCTAAGTATGAAAATACCTACCCTTACTATTTAAGTGAAAAATATAAACAATATTATTTTGCATTAATTAAACAATTTTCACTTTTTTTAAGAAATCAACCTAAAAATAAATTCGATTGTATTGCCTTTGTACAGGTAAAAACAGGATCTACAGGTGATGAAGAGCCATACAAAGGAGAACCGGTAGACAACAAGTTTGCCATCGGAAAATTAGAATGGGAAAAATTTCGTATAGAGTCATTCGTGCAATTTAAGAAGTGTTTCAATGATGTACCTAGCCGACAAATTGTATTAATTTTTAATAATGTTGATACTGTAAAACAACCTATTGCTTTTAACTGGGTAATGAATACAATTGACCCGAAAATTGGTTTTGGTATTAAAGGGGGCTCCTATAATAGAGGGCATCATTTAACCGGCGAGCAATCATTTAAAGAGAAGTGGGTTCCTTACCTAGTGAATCCCAAAGGAATGAAACTTTTTTCTGCCGCTGAAATGGATCAATCATGGCAGCATCCAATATTTACTGTTAATACAGAACTGGGTTTTTATTGGTCAGCACTCAGCGGTCTTAACACAGGGTTGTCTTCCTACAATTGCTCAAAAGGAGCAATTCGATATGCTATGGATCATAAAGAAATCAGAGACATCTTTAAGATGTATAATAAATACGCTCAACAGGTGTATCCCACTACTGCCACCGTTGCTTATTCTGTTTTTCATGAAGGACTCAATGCTGCAGATACAATAAAATTTCCTGAGAAAACATTTGGAAATGCAAAGATAAAAAACCTTGATCGCTATATTAATATTTGTAAAGTCTATGCATCAAAAGGGGCAAGATTAGATGATTCGAATGCATTAATAACCGGCCAGGTAAACCAACGTGAAAGGCAAACAGGTTACAATGATGTAGGATGGGATATTGCAGAGGGAAATTATGAACGGTTCCTGACGCAAATTAATGCTGATCAAACCTCTGTTGGTTTATACAGGGTTCGTGGAACTATTGATAAAAACTCATCAAAATACGACCGCTTTGCCCGTTCTTTTGAAAATGCTTCAGGTAAAAATACCATGTATTTCAAGTTTGATGATGAGCTGTTTGTAAATGGCAAACCCAAGAATTTAAAATTTACTATAACGTGGCTTGATAAAAATGTTG
>CANJDY010000039.1 GCA_947472635.1 Chitinophagaceae bacterium | reverse complement strand
GAAAAATAATTTCCATTCTTATCCCCTGCAGTAAATTTCACATTTCCGAGAACAATGTTTTGTACAGATATGCCAGCAAAGTAATCGGCACCATAAAGCCATAATCCCGCCCCTAGCTCTGGCTTGATAATTTTCACATCCCCATTGATCAATCCAATGGCAGGATCATTGGGATCTAAGTCAGCAAAATTAATCTTTGTCCGATCCAGATTTAAACCCGTAACTCCCATATTTACCCCTGCAGACAGCGTAGTGGCCACACTTATAGGTTGGTGATAGGCATAAGAACCATAAGCAGACCAACGATTAATAAACCCAGTTTTGTCATTGACGGCAGTAATACCAACACCATGGTGGGCATCGGGTGCGGTGTAATTATCGGAAAACTGCCTTCCCCGTGGATTTTCACCTGGCACTTCAAAGGAGGTGGCCGAGGTTCTAAAATCTGACTTCCCTATTGGACCATGAATACTAAAATAAGTAGTGACTGGTGCTCCCTCAATACCCGCCCATTGATTTCGGTAACTCAATTTTACATCCGTATAATTTTCTATACCGGCAACCCCTGGATTTAGAATATAATTATTCAAAATATACTGCGAATAATAGGGCTTTGACTGAGAAAATACCAGCATCTTCATAAAAATAAGAAACAATAAAAAAGGTATTTTTTTCATGAATACTGCTTAATAAGTTGATAGCTATTTTACAATTGTGACATAACCTGTAATCGGCTTCCGGCCACTTCCGGGTTGTAAAATGTAATAGTAGGTATCAAATGGTAATGGTTTGCCTTTTAATGTGCCGTCCCATGCAGTAGCATCACTATATTGCCTTGATTCGTATACCAGTTGGCCGTTCCTTGTAAATACTTGTAAGCTACAATCGGGATACGAATCTAAATATTTTATTAACCACCTATCGTTGATACCATCGCCATTAGGTGAAAACAAATTAGGCACTTTAACGGCCGACAAAATCTTAATAAATAGACTATCAGTTGCTGTGCAACCACCCTTTGCCGTTATAGTCAAAGTGTAACCGATATCTGTTAAGGGATTCATAACAGTTGGAGTTGGGTTGGTGGCCGAATTCAAATACAAAGCAGGTGTCCATAAATATTGAAGTTCTTTGCCGGATACAGTGGATGGCAAGACTAGTGAGCCTCCTTCTAGCACTACTCTATCTGGTCCTACGTCAACAGTAGGATTAGGATACACCGTATATAACTTTGTGATGGTATCACTATTGCAGCCAAAATTATTGGTAATTGATAGGCTTACATCAAAAGTACTTGCAGTATTGTATAAATGCACCGGATTGCTGGTTCGGTCCTGCTGTCCATCTCCAAAATCCCAATTCCATGCTGTAGCGACACCATCTAAACCGCTCACCATATCAGAAAATGTAACCCCATTACCCAAACAAACACTTGGTAAATCACTGCTAAATGAAGCTGCAGGCTGTGAATGGATGGAATTCAATACAATCGTAGTGTCATCCACGCAACCATTTCCACTAGTAACTTTGAGATTTACATTATAGGAACCAGTGGAAGTATAAACATGTGTTGGGGCTTTAGCAACAGAGCTATTATTTACCCCACTGATTGGATCATCAAAAGACCAGGCATATGTCAACGCATTTTCAGTACCATCAGCAATCGTAGTTAAATTACTGAAGGGTACTGCCGCAACAGGTAAACAGGCGGAGGTAGGTACCGAAAAATTAGGTTTAGGCTGAGGCCTAACGGCGACCAGTAATTGTTTTACAGAACTCACACAACCATTGGAAGTGGTAACTTTCAAGGCAACTGAATAATCACCCGCTGCTGCAAAAATATGTGCAAATGAAACAGGTGTATTTTTTATCACAGCCGAAGATCCATCTCCAAAATTCCAGGCAAAGGTGGTCAGCGTACCTACCGAAGCTGTAGCAGTACTATTAAAAAGTATATTGTTGGTTTCACAGGCTGGTAGGTCAAAGGTAAAGTTGGCTATAGGAGCTGCCAATACAATAATCCGCTGAGTTATCGTATCTACACAACCCCCAACCGAAGAAGTATAAGTATATAAAATGGTATGCGTGCCTGCTCCTGCTATAGCCGGACTGAAAATTCCTGTATTTGAAATTCCCGGACCACTAAATTTAAATGAACCAGGAACTCCACCAATCTCTGAGGCCTGGGTAATTTGAAAAGGCAAAGCGTCTAGACAAGTGCTGGGAATACTCGTAAACTTTACCCTGGGCGCAGCATTGACGGTAATCGATTGTAATTTATCCTTCACACAAATACCGCCGGAATAAGCCCTTAGACGGATGATAAAATTTTTGGTCAGGGGTGATTGAAAATTAGGATATAAATGTTTGTAGATTTTGCCAATTGCGGGAAAATCGTCTAATTGAAATACGGTCGGTGCTCCAAGGTTATCCCAATATATTTCTACCTTGGTTACAGAGCCAGGAAATACCGAAGAAATATTAGTGATCGATACGGAATCGTTGGCACACAAAGCAGCGGCATTACCCACCGTAAAATCAGCAGTAGGATTGCTAGCATTAACAAAGAAAGCCTGGCTGATTTTGCTGGAGCAGCCATCAATGCTAGTTACAGTTAAACTTACCGTATAAGGTCCTACAGCCTTATAACTATGTTGAGGATTTTGCTGCGTGGATACATTTAATGCGCCGGAAACCGGATCTCCAAAATTCCATAACCAATTAACAATTGAGCCCGATGCGATAGAACTAGTATCCCTAAATTCTGCATAGGTGTCACTTAAACAAACCTCAGGCACAACAAAACCTGGCATTGGTTGCGGATTGATTACTACAGATTTAGTTTTAACTGAGCTCACACAACCTTTATCTGTAGACACTATCAATGAAACTAAATAGTTACCTGCCCCAGAAAAACTATGGGAAGTGTTTTGTAAAATAGACAAATTGGAAGTCCCCGATGACAAATCACCAAAATCCCACTGCCAGCCAGTTAAACTCCCAGCATTGGCCAAAGAAGCATCTGTAAAACTGATAACTTTTGTTTCACAAGAAGGTAAGGACATATTCAAATTTCCAGTTGGCAATGGATTAACTACAATTGATTGAGTTATGGTATCGCTCTTACAACCCTTATCCGTAACAATCCAATGTTTGATATTTTTAGTGCCCGAAGTGGCATATAGATATGTTGGATGTTGAATAGTTATTTTTGGAGAACCATCACCAAAATCCCAATTCCAATTGGCAATTGCATTGCCATTTCCATTACTAGTGCTGGTAAAAACACTTGTATCCTTCAAACAATTTTCAGCATTTACCGTAAAATTTGCCAATACGGGCAGATATACATTGCTGATCACCTGGGTACTGTCATGAACGCAGCCTGCAGCACTGGTAGTAGTTAGATGAATACTAAATGGCCCAGTAGAATTATAATAGTGAGCAGGGTTTTTTATAGTAGATTCATTGTTTATACCACTAGCCGCATCGCCAAAAGTCCACCAATATCGTAAGGTAGACTCATTGCCATCTGCAAGTGAACTTGCATTAGTAAAACGTGCAGAGTCTGCCGGCAAACAAATACCACCGGGCAATATAAAACCTGCGATAGGAATGGGATGAACGATAATATTTTTACTCTTGATAGCAGTTTTGCAACCTGTATTGGTTTCAACTTTCAAAGAAGCGGTTTTACTTCCCCAAGGGGAATAACTATGGGATCGATTGGCTTTACTGAGTACCGTATCTTTTACCCCATCGCCATAATCCCAATACCATTTTACAATATTGCCCACCACATTGGAACTGGAATCCGAAAACACAATCGTTTTACCGGCGCAAATGGTATCCGAAATACCAAATACAACCTGGGGGACAGTACTAATAGCGACTAAAATAGTAGTATCTGCAAGGCAGCCGATATCACTAATGGACGTTAACTTAACAGGATAGGAACCAGTTGCTGCACTAGAATATTTTTTAACAGGATCCTTCACATTAGCTAAAGTATTATCACCAAAATCCCAATTCCATTTTACTGTTGCCCTACCATTACCATTGGTAGCATCAAAAAACTTTATATCATCTGTAACACATCCACTATTTGTAATGGTAAAATTTGCTTTAGGAGAATCATAAACAATTACATCATAATTTATTTCTTGTAATCCACTGCAGCCATCAGCTGTAGGATTATTCACGGTTACCTTTATTGGGACTGTTCCCTTTGCAGTAAAAGTATACTGACCAGGTAATTTGAAAACGTTTAAGGTACGACCATCCTTAACAAAAACACTATCTGGAACAGGTGCATTATTGGTAATATTAGCGTTGGGGCTAATTCCAGCATTGTTGGCAAAATCCCAAATCAAACTTAACGGCAAGTAAGGTAGGGTGATAGATAAATTTAGCGGTGTGCCTTTACAGGTAGCTGGAAAATTAACAGAGGCATATTGATTTTGAAGGGTAACATATTGGTAAAGATCTTTCACATTGGTACCTGCATTATACCCATATGATTCTACCGACCCAAACCCATATGCAATGCACATAAAACCACTATCAGAAATAATCCGATGATAAGGATTGCTATTGGTGGAAGTGGTAACATCTTCCTGTAAATAAGAATAACCGGTAGTACCAATGGCAATGGGTACTGACAGCGGTGCTGCATTGTCAATTTTTAATGAACTAAGGGTAGAGGTCTTGAAAATAATATTTAAATAATGATTGTCTATTTGAGTATTAGGCGGAGTCAAATCCTTTCTTGCTGACATCACCGTTATATCACTTAAAGTTTGCTCAATGGAATTGAGTATAATCATTTCAGGATCACTGGGTACATTATCACAGTTTTGGGCGGTTATATATTGAAGTACACAAATTGGTTTATTGGAACTGATAACCTGGGGTTTATTATTTCCTGAAGTGCTTATTTCATAAAACCGACTGCTAAGGATGGATGAAAGGGCTAATGCCACCCCATTAACGAAAACCTGCTCAGATGGATCCTGCACAAATATTCTAAAAATATCGTAGGATTTATTTTTAAACGGTGCCGTATAATAGACTTTACCCCAGGAGGTAAAAGGAAACATTTGTTGATATAAATTATCTCCCGAACTAGCATTCGAACAGCCCATGGCCGTCCAGCTAGATCCTGAAAAAACAGCAATCGGCTTACAAGGTGCTATAGCGGAGGCTACTGATTTAATATAAGAACCTGAAAGATCATTGGCACTTTGATATTGATATACATCTCCTTTGTTAAGTACTACCTGAAAGGATATATTGGCAACTCGCTTATTTCCTACATCCGCCTTGGTAGGTATTATTTCCACCGTTGTATTGTCCTCTGTTGCCAATACAGCAAATTCAGAATACTTACTAGATCCAGGACTTAATGTTTGGTAACTAGCAGCATAATATTCTCTACCCAATACAGTGGTTGGGATTACCAGGGTAGAACCAGACCTTGCTGCATTTAAAATATGGGCATACACAGCAACGGCACGGTCGCTAGTAATATGAATACCTTTTTTTATCCCAACACCTTCAGTTTGAGAGTTATAAGCCAGTGTATTACTAGGCGTTGTTGAACTGGTAAGCTGGATGGTCGTTACTTTATTTGCCAAGGCAACTACTGGTAGCGTAGAAACTCCATTTACTTCCACAGTTACGGTCGCATCTTGATCAGCAGTAATATACAAGGCCATCCTTGATGTAGTTCCATCAATATGCCCCGTATAAGCCACCCAAAAATCCTTCCCCTTATTACTAAAATCTTGTGAAAATCCGGCAAATGAAGCGTACAAGATAGGAAGCACCAACAACCATTTTTTCATAAGAATCAGATAATTTAAACAAATGTAAGCCCAAATTGAATGCCTTTTTAAGCAATTTACAATCAAAAAGGACCGAAAATACACAGCAACTAAGACTAATTATTCTGACAAAAGTTTAAAGAAGCCGTCAACTATATCAAAAACAGTAGTTTACCGCAATCTTTTTTATCTAACCAATCGGTTAATCAACTGCAGATGTTGTGGAAATTGCTTGGACAAAACAGCCTTTTCAGCCAATTCAAAATCAATAAAGTCAAACCCCGGCGCCACAGTGCAACCTACAAATGAAAAAGCAGCGCCATCAACTGGTTCAGATGCAAACCAGCAAGATGCAGGAACGATGGCCTGAAACCGCTCCCCTTTCATCGGATTATTTCCAAGTTGAATGATTTCCAGCTTACCAGCTGGCTTCAAGACATAAATCAGCAAACCTGAACCTGCATAAAAATGCCAACACTCGTCACTTTTTATTCTGTGAAAAGCAGAAAAATCACCCTTTTCCAACAAAAAATAAATGGCAGTGCTTACACATTTTTCTTCTGAAAATCGCTCAGGAAGAGCATTTTCGGATATCTTTTCCGATGACCGATAATTTTCTTTAAAATACCCTCCTTCCGGATGGGGCAAAAGGGCGTAGTGCTCCACTAGTTTTTTTGCTGTAACGTGTTGATCCATATAATTTTAAAATTTTGAGTCTGTCAATTAAGGAATTCAGCCCTCCGTTCTTAAAACATAAGGATGAAATTCAGATGGATAAAAAAAAGTTGCTGACCTGCAAAGCAAATAAGTTGATTTAAAAACTGGACCGCTCAAATGCATACTTATATTCACACCAAAATTTATCCAACGCAATCAAACGTTCCTTAAAAAAAGAAATCATCAGCGGCCAATCATTTTTATTAATTACCTGCACGTTTTGAATCGAAGTATATATTTCACTAATCACCTTTCCATATGGGTCAGTACCCAACTCGGTCCAATGCCATTGCTCCGCTACCACTTGATGAAATATATTTTTAAACTGTAGTAGTTTATCAAAATATAGTTGTTGCAATTCGGTATCCCTATGGGAAAGGGTAATGGAAATTTTTGCAGTATCATTTTCAGCTGTCAGCATAAAACGGATATCCTTCTCCCCTGTTTTATAATTTACCCAGTTTATTTTTTCACCTTCCGCTGAAGGAATCGGTGCTAGGTATTGGCCAAAAGATGTCCAGAACTGTTGGGTTAAAAAAGATACTTCTTGCCTTGAATACATAGCGCAAAATTAATGGATTAAGCTATTCTATTGAATCGCTTTCCAAAATACAGCAGGCCCTTACTACAATTTACTAGCTTTGCATCCTTATGACCCTTAGAAAGGAAGCTTTTACGACCTGGAAATTATCTGCCCCCATCATTTTAGGAGAGATTACTCAAATGGCCCTAGGCATTATTGATAGCATTATGGTAGGGAAAATTAGCTACCAGCAATTGGTAGCTGCTGCACTGGTAAATAGTGTATTGAACATACCATTTGTACTTGGTTTTGGAATGACCATGTCAGTTTCTCAAACGATATCCATGGCCAATGGCCGAAGAGATAGTTTGAAAGTATCTCATTACCTATACAATGGATTTTGGCTGTGTACCATTGCTGCTATATTGATTGCGGTAGGCTTGCAATTCAGTAAAAATATTTTATTTCATCTGGGGCAGGATATAGAAGTAGCCAGCTTAGGAGCTCCTTACCTGCAGATTATGGGCTGGTCCATCATTCCCATGATGATGTTTATCAGTTTAAAACAATTTGCAGATGGATTGGAACGAACCAGGACAGCCATGTTGCTTTCCATTGCAGCTTTACCCATTAATATATTCATCAATTGGTTGTTAGTTTACGGCAATGGTGGATTTCCAAGGCTTGAATTAACCGGCGCTGGGTATGGAACATTGATAACAAGAATTTTAATTTTATTGATATTCATGGTGGTGTTATTTGTTCACCCTTTTTTTAGCAGATATATGGCTGTTCGAAAAAAACAATGGACCCTTCAGCTCCACACCATCAAAGAGTTATTAAAGATTGGTATTCCCAGCAGTCTACAGGCTACTATGGAATCTGGCGCATTTGCCGTGTCTAGTATCATCATTGGCACATTGGGAGCTGTTCAACTGGCAGCCCATCAAATAGCCATTAGCTGCGCATCCATTGCCTTTATGGTTTCTTGGGGGCTAGCTCAGGGAGCTTCTATTAGAGTAAGCAATGCATGGGGCAGAAACAACTGGAAAGACATTAATAGTATTGGAAAAACTACGCTGATCAGTGGTATCATTTACGGGATATTGGGTGTTTTATTTTTTGTTTCCTTCAGATATACTTTACCCTTGGCTTTTAATAATGAGGCTACTGTAATCGCATTAGCTGCCGTTTTAATGTTATTCGCTGCCGTATTTCAAATATCGGATGCAACACAGGTAATAGCAGTAGGTTTATTAAGAGGTATTAAGGATGTAAAAGTGCCTACCTTATATATTGCAATTGCTTATTGGGTGGTAGGTATTCCGGTGGGCTGCTTAATGGCATTCACTTTTAAAATGGGTGCAGCGGGCATGTGGATTGGATTAGTAAGCGGACTTACCTTTTCATCTGTTTTCTTAAATTACCGTTTCTTTAAATTATTGAACAAAAAAAATACTACCATGTTGTAACAGAATCAATAGATGAGCGCTTGCCCTCTTACAATATATTGATCGGGTTTGCATTAATATTTTTTAAAAATGAACGAAACTAATTTTAGATACTATATTATCAATAAGCCTTACAATATGGTATCGCAATTTGTTAGTTCTCATTCTGTAGGCTTGCTGGGCGACCTCGATTATAAATTCCCAGATGGGATTCATGCTGTTGGCCGATTGGATAATCATTCGGAAGGTTTGCTCATTTTAACTACCAATAAAAAAATCACCAGATTGTTATTTCTAAGCGATACCCCACACAAAAGAACTTATCTGGTACAGGTGAATAATGTCCTTAGTCCCGAATCATTACACCTGCTTCAAACGGGGGTAACCATTCGGGTAAAAGATGGGAAAGACTATACCACACCACCTTGCAGGGTTATCATCGTACAGGAGCCTGAAAAAATATATCCTTGCGCAACTACCCTTTCCGCCTATGGGCCTCACACTTGGCTGCTTATCACTTTAACAGAAGGTAAATTTCACCAGGTGAGAAAAATGATGGGGGCCATCCGGCATCGCTGCAAAAGGTTGATTCGAATTTCGATAGAAGATCTCACATTGGGGGAACTAAAACCTGGAGCAGTTCAGGAAATAGAAGAAATTACTTTTTTTGAGCTATTGAAAATTAATACACCCAAATAAAAGAGTAGAAAAAAAATATATTCAAACAAATAAAACAAAATGAAAAAAGCATTGGTAATTGGAGCTAGCGGACTTATCGGACAACAATTGATTGACCTACTTCTCCAAGATGAAAATTATTCAGTAATTGCGCTCATTCGAACAGCTTTGCCCATTCAACATGAAAGATTGATACAAGTGCCATTCAATTTTGACAACCCCAATAATGAGGTAATCCAGGCAGATGAAATATTTTGTTGCCTAGGTACTACCATTAAAGTTGCCGGATCGCAGCAGGCTTTTTACAAAGTAGATTTTGAATATGTACTTGATATCGCAAAAAAAGCTTACTTAAATGGGGCGAAAAAATTTGCTTTGGTATCCTCGATGGGGGCCAATAAAAATTCCACCGTTTTTTATAGTAAAACAAAAGGAGCAATTGAGGAAGCGGTCACTCAGATTGGCTATGAAAGTCTATTTATTTTCAGGCCATCGCTTCTATTGGGCAAACGAACAGGATTTAGATTGGGAGAACGCATTGCTCAATATTTTTTTACTTTTTTCTCCATTTTAATTCCCAAAAAATACCAAGCAATCCAAGCCAAACAGGTGGCAAAGGCAATGATTGTCTGCATGAATACTGGCGATAAGGGCGTCCATATATTGGAGTCCAATAAAATTGCCGATTTTTAAAACGGCATTCAAACAAATTGGGCGACACTATACCCTAATTTCCTCCTCAAGTTCATCTTCACTCAACTCTTCCTCCTCGTCAAAATCAAATTCTTCTAATAATTCATCCTGCTCTTCCGCATCCACATACATTGCATTGTCATGTAAAATAACAATCAGTAAAATCAATCCGTCTCCAGCGTCTTCTTTGAGAAAATCCCATTCCTCAATTTCCCAACCTTGTTCTAGCAATTCATTGATTCCCTCCACGGCTGTAATCGTAAAAGGTGATTTCAAACCTTGAACTAATTGCTTGACATCTACACTTGCTGTGAGTAACTTTTGCATATTGTTTAATTAAAGGGTAAATATTTAATACTAAAAAGGAGTTAAAATCTTATAATATATTATTTTATTGTAATATACCACAAACCCTCAATAGATGCAAATCCAAATAATATTGCAGGTTACTCACAAAAAAAGGGCTAGTATAGGTTAATAGAAAGATTACCGATAGCCGCATAACTTGAATAAACAACTGGGGAAAGTTTAAATTACCATGATACAAACTGCTGGCAAAAGGGATAGGGGTATTTGATTTTTAATTTAATTCAACATTTATAGTAAAATTCTTGTTATTGTTGTACCATGCAGGTTACACTTACCATCATACGCTATCCCAAAAAATTTATCTATTTCGCTTTGCTGGCAATGGCAATCCACCGGTTTCCAATGTGGATCAATAAAAATATTTCATTTTTTAAACTGATGGGCTGTGGTAAAAATGGAACTTTTGACAAACATCCAGACTGGCAACAGTGGGGCATACTTGCCGTGAACAAAATGCCGATGGATGATTCATCCTTCAAAAAAGAAGAAATCATTACCCAATTATATGGTGCATTCATTGGAAGCTGGTTTCGGCTTTTCAATTGCGAAACTTGGACAATATTCTTGAACCCTATCGAAGGACATGGTAGCTGGGATGGAAAAAATCCATTTGGCAATATGTCAAAAAAAATGGACTATGATGGTCCCATTGCTGTATTAACCAGAGCAACCATCCGACTCTCCAAATTAAATGCATTTTGGAAAAATGTAAATGGAGTAGCCCAGCAAATGGCAGTTGCTGATGGCTTAATCACCTCCATTGGAATTGGTGAAATGCCATTTATTAAGCAAGCAACTTTTAGTATTTGGGAAAGCAAGGAAGCAATGAAAATATTTGCCTACAAGCTTCACCAACACAAGGAAGTAATCAAAAAAACAAGAACAGAGAACTGGTATAGTGAGGATATGTTTGTTCGCTTTATTCCCACTTATACCATTGGTACAATCAAAGGAATCGACCCCCTAGTTAAAATTTCACAATAAATGAATTACCTATGCTTTGGTAGCGTCGTAGAGCATTTTTGTGGCACTACATGTTGTGATTTTATTACCAATCATTTTGGCCAATAGTTCAGATAGGTAACGATACAGATGGCAAACAAACAAAGGGTAACCCAATGGATGCCACATGTTTTAATTAAAAAACTTATTTATCATACTCAAAAATAAATGGTGACAAATCAGGAATGATCTTTCTTTTTCTTTTCATTTCAAGATCATAAATTACCTGCCCCAATTGCTTCATAAAAGGAAAGCCAATTGTTTGGTAATCATATTGATCATCATTTAGAATTCCGTCTTTATTGCAATAGATAGTGGCAGATAAAAAGAATTCTATTTTTTTATCAAAATCCACCACGTAAGCTACATCAGTCAATTGGCCATACGCATTTCCCACTTTATTAAAAATGCGGATATTTTTGGGCATATTCCCTCTCTGAGATCCAAACAACAAATATTTGCAATAGGAAGGCCAATAAGCAGCTGTATCAGCCGAATAGGGTGGAAAAGTGCTTTCCGTAGGTAACTGGCTCATATATTTCAATATAAAACTCCTATCCTCTGGGCTGAGATCAAAACGTTGTGCATTGGGAACACTGTTGGGAAAAACTAGACTGATTAGCATTGAATGCAATTCCTGAAGGCCAATCCGATTCTTTAATGAAAAATCCATTGGCTTATTGATTAACTGCCCTCCCCAATAAAAAGCCTTGCCGACAGAATCCTTACGCAGCGAATAGGTCCGAGTTGCCGACTGCATTGATTGAGCATACAACGTAGTTCCCTGTGCCGATAAAAATTTAACCGGATTGGTATGTCGGTTTTCATCCGGCGAAAGATAAATACCTAGGCGATGTAACAACTGAACATTGCCATATCCTTTTTTGTGTAATTGCTCATTGATGTAATCTTGACCTAAAAATTCGTACAAACGGTCAAAAGCGTCATTATCACTTACCATCAATATTTTTCTAATATATTGGGCGATCGTTGGATTTCCGTTGGGTGTACTAGGATCATTGTATACCGGCGTTTGACCACTATAGGCCTGATCCGTTATGAAAGTAGTATTCCTATTTAAACCGCTTATTTTCAACTCGTTGAGTTTTTGTAAGGCCAATATTGTTATGGGGAACTTCACGGTGGAGGCTGGATAAAAATATTGGCTAGGATTGAGATTATAACTATAATTGGTTAGTACAGGATCACCATTGATAGCCCTATCCACCGCTGTATAGATGATTTGCACGTTCCAGTCTTTGCGTTTTGTAAGTACCTGATTAAAGTACTGGGGATATTGACCCAATAGATCTTCAAAAAATGCATCTTTTCGAATAATATCTTTAACCACCACTATAGGGGGGATAACCGGGGTCTCAGCTACCGGAGCGGGTGTTTTTTTAGTTACCGAACAGGAGACAAAAAACAAGCTACTGGCAAGTAGAACGATACTGAGCGGTTTATTTAATCCCATATTAACAATTTACTTGCAAAAGTGATGAAAAATCTAAAATAACCGGCCAACTACTTCAAAGAGTTTTTCCCCTATCTTTGCGGACTTCTAAAAAATTAACAAAGTAGCTATTAAAAGTAACCGATTATGAAATTGAAAGGCTTAGTTTGGTTTTTCGCCATT
>CANJDY010000038.1 GCA_947472635.1 Chitinophagaceae bacterium | reverse complement strand
TGTGATCAATAGGCAATATTGCTGCTGCAGAATCCAACGACTTCATATAAGCTGTATTGCTACTATTTTTTATCCTAGTAAATTTGTCCCGATAAAATGATTGCACTTGTGAAGATGAAAATTCTGCAAAACCTTCGTCCATCCATGCGTACATACTTTCATTGGTTCCAAGCATCATTTGGTACCAGCTATGCATCAACTCATGAATGACGGTTCCCAATCCGGGTCCTACAATCAGCGTTGCCATCGGGTACTCCATACCTCCGTCACCTCCTTGAATAAAAGAATATTGTGGGTAGGCGTATTTCCCAAATTTGGATTCAATGAAGGGCAAAACAAAAACCGCTGCATCTGCAACTGTATTCCAAGCGGTATCATTAGTTGGGTCGTTGGTCTTATAATCGTAAATCACGTGAAAAACAGGTCCTCCATTGGGCATTTTTCTTACTAGGTGAATGTAATCAGGATCGGCAGCCCATACAAAATCATGGACATTATTACCCACAAAATGCCAGCTTCTTTTAGCCTTTTCTGTAGGTTTTAATGCGGATCCTGGCACATCGTACCCCCAGCCAATTTCTTTGGCATTAACTAGCACGCCAGTACCTCCCAGCTTATACGTTTTGTCAATGGCTATAGTGACATCAAAATCGCCCCATACCCCATAAAATTCGCGACCCACATAAGGGGTTGGATGCCAGCCTTCGAGATCGTATTCGCAGATTTTAGGATACCACTGACTCATACTATAGCGCACCCCTGTTATCGGATTGTCCCTACCTGTTCTGCGAATTTGTAAAGGAATCTGTGCTTCGAATTCCATCTCAAAAACCACCCGAGCATTCGCAGCAATGGGTTGGGTAAGTGAAACTTCCAATATGGTTTCATCGTATGTAAAAGGCTGTGGAACCCCATTCATTTTTAAGGACAGAATTTTTTGATACCCTATCTCGTCCTCCTTTAATTTACTAATACGATCCCTCACCCTTGCATCCCAGTCTGGCTTACCATTAATAAGGTTTTTACCCAATTCACGACTACGCACATCCATACTACTATTTGGCTGAAAAGCATTGTAATATAAATGATAGAAAACCTTTTTTAATACATCTGGAGAGTTGTTGGTGTATTCGAGTTTTTGCTTACCCGAAAAGCGGTTGACTGCAGCATCCACATCAATATTCATCGTATACTTTACCCGCTGTTGCCAACGACCTGGCTGGGCTTTCAATGAAAAGAAGGAAAAAAATCCTACAAGCAATAGTGAAAAAAATTTGTTCATTTGATTCGTTTTTAAAACTACTCAATAAAGTAAATGTATGATAGAGATACTATTCAAGTGGAGGGAGATGATTCACTGAAGGCTAGCCCCTCTAAACAATACAGAAAAAAAAATCGCTATTTATTCGTCGTTTTTTCCTTCCACCACAAGTACAATTTCACCTTTCACAGGCTTGGCTGCGAAATAATCATGCACATCCTGTAAGCTGCCTCTTTTATTTTCTTCAAATTTTTTGGTAAGTTCTCTGCTTACACAACATTGCCTATTACCGCCAAAATAACCAATAAAATCGGTCAACGTTTTTACTAATCGCACCGGACTCTCGTAAAACACCATGGTTCTTTGCTCAGTGGCCATTCTTTTTAAAAAAGTCTGCCTTCCTTTTTTAAGAGGGAGAAAGCCTTCAAAACAAAAATTGTTCATCGGCAAACCACTATTGACCAATGCTGGAACAAAAGCGGTGGCACCAGGCAGACATTCTACTTTAATACCATGCTTCACACATTCTCTAACCAATAAAAAAGCGGGATCACTAATGCCCGGCGTACCGGCATCGGTAAGCAAAGCCATCGTTTTGCCACCGAGCAGCTGCTCGGCCAAATGATGAATCACTTTGTGCTCATTGTGTTGGTGATAAGGAGTGATGGGCTTTTGAATTTGGTAGTGTTGGAGTAATACAGAAGATGTTCTGGTATCTTCAGCCAAAATTAAATCTACCGACTTTAAAATTTCTATTGCCCGGAAAGTCATATCCGCCAAATTGCCTATTGGAGTGGGCACGATGTAAAGCATAATTTGAAAATTTGAAAATTTCTCAATTTAAAATTTAACAACCTTGCAAAAGAATTTTTGACTCGTTTGCACATTATTCAATTTTCACATTTTCTTATTAGCTAACGGTTATTTCAAACATTTCCATCACAGGGTTTGCCAATAACTTTCTGGCAGCTTCTTCGGCAATTTGCTTTGCACTTTCTATGTTAGCTGCTTCAATTTGAAGACTAATATTTTTGCCAATTCTTACATCGCCAATGGCAGTTAAGCCTAAATTTTTAAATCCACCCAATACAGCTTTTCCTTGTGGATCAAGCAGTTCTTTTAATGGCATTACTTTTACCTGTGCAGTGAAGATCATGTGATTGATTTATTTTTGAAGAGCAAAGATAAAATAATGTAGGCAATGAAAATAACTGGAATTGCCAGCCAATGTAAAATTGGAATGCTTATTAGGGCAACAACTAGTAAAATCACCTTGGGCAGGTTATTTTTTAGGGTGTAGTCCTTAAATTTTAAAGATAGAATAGGTAAATTACTAACCATCAGCCAGCTGAGAATGACAATCAATGAATATAATACCCATTTATTGATCAACCACTGGTTAATATCAATAAGTCCGCCTCCATAATGCAACATCAATGGAAAGGAAGCTACTAACAACCCTATCCCAGGGGTAGGAACGCCTTTAAAAGCAAACTGCTGGGTTGTATCCACATTAAATTTGGCTAATCGATAGGCTGCAGCACAGCTCAGAATAAATGCCGGCAAAAGCCAAATAATTGGAATATCCAATCCATTTTGCTCTCGCATCCAACTAATACGCAATAACTGATAAAGTATTACGCCAGGAGCCACACCAAAACTAACCACATCTGCCAAGGAATCGAGTTGCTTGCCCATTTCGGAACATACATTGAACAATCTTGCAACAAAGCCATCTAAAAAATCTACCACCGCCGAAGCGAAAATAAAAAATGCGGCAAAAGCCAATTTTTCAGGAATATTAAAACTGTTGGTAAACTCTTCATTGGAATACAAGATGACAGTTTCAGTTTGAAGTGTCAGTACAATGGCAATACATCCAAAAAAAAGGTTGAACAAGGTGAATATATTGGGTATCTGCTTCATAATTAAGTGCCGCTTTAGCAACCGGACTGGATTTTGAGACTTTTAAAGTGAATGGTACTACTCATTGGAAGCTAATTAAAAGGAGTACTTGTAGATACCCTCCCTCCTTTTAATCAATGCAAGTTATTTAATTACAGCGAAACTACGCATTTCTCCTGCCTAGGGTATTACTTTTTCATGAAGGATTCAATTTGCTCGACAGTAATAGGAATATTTTTCATTAAATCCACATTCCCATTACGGGTAATCCAAAAATTATTCTCTATTCGAACGCCCATTTGTTCTTCTTCAATATAAATTCCTGGCTCAATAGTAAATACCATTCCCGCCTTTATAGGCTCCGTTCTGGTGCCAATGTCATGCACATCAATTCCTAAATGATGAGAAATACCATGGTACAAATATTTTCGGTATGCCCTGTTTTCGGGGTCTTCATTTTTAATGTCTGCTTTTTGCAACAAGCCAATTTTTTGAAATAACTTGGTAGCTTCCTCCCCCACTTTTTCTGTATAATCAAGGAGGCTAATTCCTGGTTTTAAAATAGAGGCCGCATAGTAATGTAAATGCAAACAAGCATTGTACACTATTTTTTGTCTGCTAGAAAATTTTCCGTTCACAGGAACGGTACGGGTAAGATCAGCACAATAGTTGCCATACTCTGCACCAAAATCCATCAAAATCAACTCACCCGCTTTACATGCTTGATTATTTTCAACATAGTGCAAGGTTCTAGCTCGATCTCCACCAGCAATAATTGAGCTATAGGCAGGACCTGTAGCTCTTTGGGTTAAAAAGGAATGGAGTATTTCGGCCTCAATTTCATATTCCATTACCCCCGGCTTGATAAATGTAAGTAATCGCCGAAAACTTTTTTCGGTGATGTCTATTGCCTTTTGAATAACCTCCACTTCTAAGGGAGATTTTATGGCACGTAGATCTTTCAACAATTTTGCGCTTCGTTTATAAATATGTAAAGGGAAGCGTTGCTTCATCAACTCGGCATAACGATAATCCCTAACCGGTACAAAATTCGACTTGCGATCATTTTCATTGGTATTTAAGTAGATCGTATCTGACCAGTGAATCCAGGGCTGCAATATTCCATCTATTACATCAAGCCAAACAATCGTTTGAATACCTGAAATCGCCGTAGCCTCATTTCTTCGCAGTCGATGCCCATCCCACTTTTCTTTTAATTCATTGGGCCTAACCAATACCAGCACCTCCCTGTATTTTGGATCAGGATTTCCAGGAAACAATATCAACATCGTATCTTCCTGTTCAATTCCAGTCAACCATATTAAATCAGAATTTTGTTTAAACTTGAACAGCTGATCGGCATTAGTAGGAAGCTCGTCATTGCTATTAAATATAGCAATCGACTGCTTTTCCATTTTTTCTACAAAACGTTTACGATTTTGAATAAACAATTTTGGATTTAGTGGGAGATATTTCATTGAAGTAAATTTATATATTGCAATGTAACATTGTTATTTGAAAATAGATACAGACAATTCAGTATAGAAAAAATACAAGTAAAAAAGAGCTTTTGTAATAGTTTCTAGAGATAATTGGGTAATTACTTCACAACATCAAGCAAACCTAACTCTTCCTCCGACAAATTACTTTCAAACATAAAAAAGTGCTGAAACTGGTAGATACCTCCCCCGCCAAACGCATGCTCTATGGGGTATCTATTTTTTAATACTATACCAGAAAGGGTTAAATGAATATTTAAATTGCCCCACTACTCTCCCTGCCAATTGTATAGAGAACTTTTCAATTGGGTGAACCACCTCAATTTGTTGATAAAGTCCATTTCGCTCCCTTTCAGCCTTGGCCGTCATACTATCCAGAACTACCCTAATTAGATCGGTATGTGAAAAATAATACGCATAACTTTTATCATATTGCTCACGAGAAACTTTATGAATCGAAAATATTTTAGCCTGTAACTGGATGTTTTCTAGTAAAACATTTTTTGAAGAATCTTTTTTTATAAACTGGTCTGTAAAAGCTTCTGCACGAATTATATCCCACATCACCGCTTGCATTTTTTCCTTATCCAAAATACCGGAAGGGGTGCCGCCCTTATTAGTACAACTGGTGATAAAAAAAAATCCGATAATAAAAAATAAATATTTCATTTTTGCAACTCTTCTTTATACCTGGTGGCATTGGTAATGTCCATTTTCTGCAACAGATCGGAAGCCCTTATTTTGTCTTGCTGAGGAGCTTTTGAAAATATTTTTATCAATTCATTTGACTTTCCCTGAAAAAAAAACTGATTAATCATTGTGTTTGGATTATCTGAATTGAAATTATTCAACAGGTTTAATGTCGTCAAAATTTCTGCCCTTGCATTGGTTTCATCATCATACATTTTATCCAAGCCAAGGTGATAATACCCATAATAAATATCATGCATAACAGTATACCTCGTATTCATCATATTTTCAACCAGCCAGTAACGGTTTCTCTTCCCATCAAATGCCTTCCAGCCACTAATACCGCGCGATTCAGGTGCATTATTTACTATATTTTGTGCTTTCAAAAAATAGGCATCTCCGCCACGAGGTGAAAAAGAGGCGTAATCAAATGCAATAATCATGTCGGCATAATAGGCAAATAGGGCAGTTAGATTTGATATCAATGGATCCATACCAGCCACCCTATTTTCATTAAATTCTAGTTGCTGAAATTCTACATACTTAAAGATTATATCTTCATCCTGAAAATTAATTATGGGCGATGAATATGCGCTATTAAAAACCGGTCTTGCTGCTTGGATGCTAAGGGAGGCAGAATAAACATTTGCCTCAGGAGTGGGTTGTAGGTTTAAAAAAAAATTGCAATCTATTTTTTCATTCACTAAAAAAACATCTTTCGTCCATTTTCTATTGTTGAGAAATGTAGTAAGGGATGTTTGCAAAGTTTGGAAAACATTTTTATTTACCGTAGATCCTATGCGACTACTATTGACTGTTACCCGAGCACTCAGTTCCTGGGCACTAACAAAGTAACAACTACTCAATAAAAAAAGTACATATAGGTATCTGGTAAAATGCATATTATAGTTGAATAATCCGATTTACAATATCTTCCGCCACGGCTTTTTTTGATTTGGTATCAAAATAGTATGTATTGCCCGACTTGTCAAAAATAGTTATTTTGTTGGTATCATATCCAAAACCTGCCCCTGCATCCTGTAAGGAGTTAAGAACTATCAGGTCGGCATTTTTTTCAATTAATTTCTTTTTTGCGGAGTTCTCTTCATCCGAGGTCTCCAAAGCAAAACCAACCAATAGCTGGTCACTTCTTTTGGTTTCTCCCAAGTACTTCAGAATATCCCTTGTTTTAGTAAAGGTTATTGAAATGTCGGCATTGGCTTTCTTAATTTTTTCAGGCTGAGTAACGATTGGAGTATAATCGGCCACTGCAGCGCTCATTACAGCAATGTCCACAGTTGGAAAAACAGCTTTGCAAGCTTCAAACATGTCTGCAGCAGTTTGAACACGGATGGTGGATATAGAGGCAGGGACAACCAGTGAGCTAGGGCCCATAATGAGGGTAACCGCTGCTCCATGGCTTATAAACGCTTCCGCAATAGCCAAGCCCATTTTACCAGAAGAATGATTGCCGATAAACCTTACCGGATCAATTGACTCATAGGTAGGGCCTGCGGTAACTAGTACCTTCTTTCCCTTCAGAAGCTGCCCTGCAGCAAAATATTGACTCAGCCATTCAACCATTGCTATTGGCTCTGTCATTCGACCCTCACCTGTTAAACCACTTGCCAATTCACCTGATTCCACTGGTAGTACAATATTTCCATAGGAGGTGATTATTTGAAGGTTTCGCTTGGTAGCCGGATGCAGCCACATATCTTCATCCATTGCTGGGGCTAGCACCACTTTACAGGTAGCAGAAAGATATACAGCCATCAAGAGGTTGTCGCAGTAGCCGGAAGCCATTTTAGCCAACGTATGGCAACTTAAAGGTGCAATTAGCATGATATCCGCCCATCGACCCAATAGCGCATGGTTTTCCCAAGTATCGTTATGGACAAGGTCAATTAAAACTCGATGATGGGAAAGAGTGGAGAGGGTTAAGGGGGATACAAATTCTTTTGCCGCGGGAGTTAAAATTATTTTTACTTCTGCGCCGGCTTTTGTCAATAAACGCACTAGATTAGCGGCTTTATAAGCAGCAATACTTCCTGTAACGCCCAGCAATATTTTTTTTCCCTTTAACATAAAAAACGACGGTTCAAGCCGTCGTTAAAAATATAACATCTTATTTAAAAATTATTGCTAATTTAAGCCGTAAGCCTAACTAAATAAATCCTCTTCATTTTTACGGAAATAGATTTTATCCTCCATAAATTCCTGAGAAGCAAGCAAAGCAGGATTGGGCATACGCTCATAAGCTTTGGAGATTTCAATTTGTTCCTTATTTTCATGAATTTCTTCCAAACTATCCGTATGGCTTGCAAATTCCTCTAGCTTATTATGCAATTCTTCCTTAATAGTAATATTAATCTGATTGGCACGTTTGGCAATAATGGCAATGGATTCATACAAATTACCTGTTTTCTGTTTCAGATCAAACAGATTTTTTGGCTCTACTACATTGCTTGTACTAGCGCTGAGTTGTCGTCTTAATTTGCTCATTTTGTATTTCTTTAATATTATTTTGACTTAAATTACTTAACTCCTTTGCTTCTGCCAACAAACCGCTATCAGGAAAACGATCTGCAAAATCCTGATACTCACTTACCACTTTTTCAAACCGCTCAGTTTGCTTATCAACAATACTTAATTTGGCAAATTTATAGTACGATCTAATAGCATTTAATTTAAAACTATCTCCTTGCTTAGATTCAGGGAAATTAGCCAACACGCCCCCGTAAGCAATAGCTGCAGCCCGATACTGTCCTACTTTGAAATATAGGTCAGCCGCTCGCAATTCCTTGCTTTCTAGTCTCTGCCTGCATTTGTCAATGATAGCATTGGCTTCTACATTTCTGGTAGAGCCAGGATGCGTATTAATAAATGATTGCATTACTCCAATAGATTTCCCTGTATTCGTTTGGTCTAGATCTACTTTAGGCACTTGCTTATAAAAACACATGGCATGCATAAAGTCCACCTCTTCCGCTTTACTACTATTTGGAAAAACCTCTAAGAAGCCTTTAAAAAAATGTTCTGCATCACTATAATTTTGCATATAATAAAAACAAAAAGCATCCTTATAATAAAGTTCTTCAAACTTGTCGGTTCCCTTATAAACGGGATACAACTCCTCATATAGTGTCTGAGCCTGGCGGTATTTCCGCTCATCATACAACTTATCAGCCATCTTCAATTTATATGAAACATCCTTGCTTTTCAGGATTTTGCTGTATTTACTGCAAGATTCCATTGAAAAAAAAATAGAGACAGCGATGATTGATAGTTTTAAAAATCTCATATAAGATTGCAAAATTAGTGATTTTCCTCCAAATATCTCGTCAAATTATCAGATCACAAAAAAGAAGCCGTTAAGGTTTTTAAAATATTACGATACTCCGCAAATTCAAACTAGTCAATATATAAGCTTTTAGCCAAAAAGTTAACAAAGATTGCCAAATAACTTACCAAACGGGTGGCCAATAAGTCGCCGTAAACGCAAAATGGCCCTTATTAAAAAAGCCCTCCCGGAAACCGGGAGGGCTTTGATATAAAATTATTCGTTTAGTTTGACTTGATATCAATTGTATTTTGATCTCCACCTCCAATACTCTTATCAGAAGATATTCTGTCAGCACCAATACCTAAGGTTTCAACCAAGTAATTCTTAACAGCATCCAATTTCTTGTCTGCCAAAGATTGCTGGGCTTTAGAAGCAGCAGGATAAGCCGTAAGTGTGATCGTACAAGTAGGACTGTTTTTCAATTTTGAAGCAACAGAAGCCAACATAGCTTTCACATCATTGCTTAATTTAGCCGCTTTCATTGAAAGACTTGGATAATCTACTGGACAAGCTGGTTTAAGAGACATTTTTGAAATAAGATCTTTCATTTCATTGCAGCAAGCTGGCTCAGGACATTTTCCAACACCATCTGCATCAACCGGCTGACATTCAGTAGGAGTGATTAATTGTTTATCCTTGCAATCTGCAACACCATCTCCATCAGTATCTTTAGTTACACCATGTGTATCAACTGGACAACCTGAAGGTGTATTTGCTTCCCTATCCAACTGATCAGTAACACCATCGCCATCTGTATCAACAAAAATTGGCTTTGGCAACTTCATGTGTTTAGGATTGTTTAACTCGCTGTAAGCGTAATCCAAAGGATTTAACCACCACAATGGTTCAACAGATTTAGCACCTACATTAATATTTAATCCTACTGAAATGAAATTCCATGAATCAAATATGCCTGATTTAGCAGCATCGCCATATGGAAATGCTTGGTATTGCTGGCCATCTATCAGGTCAGATTTAATGAAAGTCTGACGATCTTCTAAGGCAAGATTGATTCTTTTACTTAATTTTAAAGCTAGTCCCAATAAAATAGTTCCGGAAGGTTTTACTAAATTGCTACCGGACTTCGCTGTACGCAAACCGCCTTGATCAGCCTGAGTTTCATAGGTATTATCCATCCCGTCTTTTAAAGCCTTCAAGACATCTTTTCTGTTTTTATAAACACCAGAGGCAGAACGTTGACTATTGAACAGGCTAGCATATGTATTACCGCTAGCATCCAATGCATTTACCATGGTATTAAAGAAGGTAAAGCCGAAACCAGCACCGCCATAAACTGTAGCACCAGATTTTTGCTTGTGGAAGCGAATATTTGTAAAGTTGAAAATACCTTGTAGAGAAAGATCCTGAACTTTTGATTTGTAATTTTGGAAAATCACTTCAGTGGTTCCTCCATTTAAAGTAGTAATGGCCCCAGCCGAATTTCTAACAACCGAATTATACCCCTTAGAACCCAAATTACCTCCGTTAGCAGCAGAAAGCCAAGCTGGATCTCTTTGATAATTATCATTAGCGGTCCAACTCAGCCCCTTTGCAGAAGCATTTACATATTGAAACCTTAATGAAAAAGTATATCCTAGCGCTTTTCTTACATGTGCTTCAAATCCCAAACTAGGAACCCTAGCGGCAATATCTCCATTTACTGCAATCGAACCTAAAGAAGCACCCAATTCCCACTGGTTGCGAGGAATGGCAGGAAAATTATATGTATTATTCAAAAATTCGTTCTGCTGCGGCTTATTTTTAGCTGCTATCACAGTCGAATCAAAAACACTGTACGCTGCACCCATTTGGGCGAATGTAGCAGATGTTGCCATAAGGGTTAGTAACCCTAGAATTATTTGGTACTTTTTACTTGACATAATAAAATTTATTAAATGCTGAATTAGCGGGTTTAATTAAACACGAAATTATCCTTTTAGATTTAAAAACCAAAATTTTTTGGTATATATTTAGTTATTTCCTTCAAAATCTGCTCAATTTATACAAAATTAGGGGTTAGTAACTATAACCAATACTCGCTTTTTGCCAAAACGGGTCATTTTGGGAGATGTTTTTAAATAAAATAAAATAATTTGTTTGAACCCGTTGTATACTGCATTATATTGCTTTTTTTTGCTCATGGACTTTGTAAACAAAATCATAGGGGATGAATTAAAGATTTTTGAAAAAAAATTTACTGATGCCGTAAAAAGCGAGACTCCGCTGCTTGATCGAATAATGAAATATATCATCAAGCGCAAAGGGAAGCAACTAAGACCCATGTTTGTATTTTTAAGTGCAAAATTGCTGGGGCCCATCAATGAAAGCACCTATCGCGCTGCCGCATTAGTGGAAATACTTCATACCGCCACCCTAGTTCATGATGATGTGGTAGATGAATCCCTTGAGAGAAGAGGCTTTTTTTCTATCAATGCAATTTGGAAAAACAAGATTGCCGTATTGGTGGGGGATTATTTATTATCCAAGGGGCTGCTTCTATCCACTTCCAACCACGATTATGAGCACCTAGATATTTTATCAGAAGCGGTCAGACAAATGAGCGAAGGAGAATTACTGCAGATTGAAAAAGCCCGCAACCTAAATCTAAAAGAAGAAATCTATTTTGAAATCATCAGAAACAAAACAGCCTCCCTGCTTTCTTCTGCATGTGCTGTGGGTGCCTGGAGTACCAGCAAGGATCCGATAGCTACGGAAAAAATGAAATTATTCGGCGAAAAAGTAGGGGTTGCCTTTCAGATAAAAGACGATCTTTTTGATTATGGAAAAGAAGATATAGGTAAGCCTACCGGCAATGATATCAAAGAAAAAAAATTAACGCTTCCGTTGATTTATACCCTCAATACCATTGATGCCGCTACTAGAAGGAAGTTGATCTCTATCATCAAAAATGAAAATAAGAACCCTGAAAAAGTAAAATTGGTTATTGACACAGTGGTTAATGCAGGAGGCATTCGGTATGCAGCAGCAAAAATGAATGACTACAGAAATGAAGCCCTCTCCATTTTGCATGAATTTCCGGAAAGCGATGTTAGAAAAGCTTTGGAAGAACTGGTAAGATATACAACTGACAGAAAGTATTGATTCGTACAGACTGAAATAAAGCTGACCTAACCTTCGTCTTCAACACTAAAAATTACGTGAATGAATAAACGCTGGAACATATTACCCGGTGATATTGAAAAAGAAAAAGCACTGAACCAGTCGTTGAAAATAAATACGACCCTTTGTAAAATTTTGGTACAAAGAGGTATCGAAGATTTTGAACAATCTAGGGATTTTTTTCGTCCTCAATTAAAAGATTTGCACGATCCTTTTTTAATGAAGGATATGGAAAAAGCAGTAGATCGAATTAGCACTGCCATTGATAAAAATGATAAGATACTGGTCTTCGGAGATTATGATGTGGATGGAACCACTTCCGTAGCTTGCATGTACCAGTTCATTTGCAAAATCCACCATCCACTTCAGGTAGAATTTTATATCCCCCACCGATACAGAGAAGGGTATGGAATTAGCAAAGCGGGAATTGATTTTGCAGCTGCCAACAATTTTAAGCTAATCATTTCATTGGATTGCGGTATCAAATCAATCGATTTGGTGGCCTATGCAAAAGAACTAGGCATTGACTTTATCATTTGCGATCACCATCTTCCCGATAATATTTTACCCGATGCAGTGGCTATTTTAAATCCAAAGCAACCCGAATGCAATTACCCCTACAAAGAACTTTGTGGATGCGGCGTGGGTTTTAAATTAATCACGGCACTGGCGCAACGCTATGCAATAGATGAATCTTTTTATTTTAGTTTTCTGGACTTAGTGGCAACAGCCATTGCCGCCGACATCGTTCCTATGACAGGAGAAAACCGTATACTGGCGTACCATGGAATACAGCAGATTAACAACAACCCCTCCGCAGGGATTGAGTCGTTAATAAAACTCAGCGGTATACAGGGCAAATTAACCATCAACAACGTAGTATTTGTTATTGCCCCCCGGGTAAATGCCGCTGGAAGAATGGATGACGCAAAAAAAGCCGTGCAACTTTTCATTGAAAAGGACCCTATCAAAGCCCTTGAATTTGCTGAAATGCTACACAGTGACAATAGTGATAGAAAAGAAGCAGATAGCAGCACCACTGAAGAGGCATTGGCACTAATTGAAAGTAACGACGAACTGATGAAAAGAAAATCAACGGTTGTTTACAGGGAGCACTGGCATAAGGGAGTCGTAGGCATTGTTGC
>CANJDY010000037.1 GCA_947472635.1 Chitinophagaceae bacterium | reverse complement strand
ATTAAAAAAGCTTAGGGCTGGGTTACAAACCCCATACCCATAGTAAACATTACAAAACTCCAAATATCTGTTGCTTCTTCAATCATTTTTCCGGTTGGCTTTCCAGCTCCATGCCCAGCCTTGTGGTCGATCCTAATCAGTGAAGGATTAGGCCCATCATTAACTTCCTGTAACCGAGCGGCAAATTTAAAACTGTGTGCAGGTACCACCCTATCGTCATGATCGGCAGTAGTTACTAATGTTGCTGGGTAATTGCTTCCCTTTTTTAAATTGTGAAGGGGAGAATAATTGTAAAGATTGGCGAAATCTTCTTTTTTATCACTTCTGCCATATTCGGTGGCCCATGCCCAACCAATGGTGAAAAGATGATACCGCAGCATATCCATTACGCCCACCTGGGCAATGGCCACCTTAAACAATTCGGGATGCTGGGTGATACAGGCTCCTACTAGCAACCCTCCGTTGCTACCTCCACGCAAGGCGATCTTGGATGGGTTGGTATACTTGGCAGTTGTTAAATAGTCAACTGCTCCATAAATATCATTAAATACATTTTGCTTATTTTGAAGCATCCCATCTTTATGCCACTGTTCACCATATTCACTACCACCCCTTAAATTGACCACTACATATACGCCCCCCTGCTCAATAAAGAAAGCATTTGAAATACTGAAAGAAGGAGTCATAGGAATATTAAATCCTCCGTAGCCATAAATCAGTGTAGGATTGTTTCCATTGAGTTGCAAACCTTTCTTGTAAGTTATAAACATGGGTACCCTGGCACCATCCTTACTTTTAAAAAAAGCCTGGATGGTAGTATAGGCATCCGTATTAATTTTCAGCTCTGGCTTTCGATAAAGTTTACTAACACCGGTTGCTATTGAATACCTGAAAATGGTAGGTGCACAATTAAACGAGCTATAGGTGTAGAAAAAAAACTGATCTTTTCTTTTTCCATCAAATCCGGCTGCCGTTCCTATACCAGGAAGTTGTAGGGCTCTTTCTGAATTTCCAGCATAGCTGTATTGATAAATTCTGCTGGAGGCATTTTCCAAATAAGATAAAAATAATTTACCTCCTACCGAACCCACGCTTTGCAAAAGATGAGTCCGCTCCCCAATAATTTCCTTGAAATATTTCGGATCCGAAAAATTGGGATCAATAGATACCACCCGGTAATTGGGTGCTCCAATATTTGTTTTAACAAGCAATCGCCCACCATCATTGTCAATGACGGAAGCTTCACTTTTAAAACCCTTTATTAACAATTGAAAACCCAATTTTTGGGTAGTAGCCCTAGTATCCATCACCCATATTTCATTTCCACTGGTCCCCTCTGATTTATTTACCACCAAAAAACGTTCATCCTCTGTTAACGCAGCAGAAATCGTTCGTAAGGGATGGGCTGCATCCTCATAAATAATTTTATCAGCACGCTGGGGTGTTCCAATATAGTGATAATACAATTTATGAAATTGATTTTGCCTGCTTAATTTATTTTTCTCCTCCTCAGCTGGATATCGACTGTAATAAAATCCTTCCTCACCTTTCCATGAGATACTACTAAATTTTATCCACTGCAGTTTTTCATCCAATATTTTTTTTGACTGCACATCCATGATATAAGCTTCCTGCCAATCACTGCCACTTTGTGCCTGCAAGTATGCACAGTACTTAGCCGTTTTGGAAAATGCGGGTACCCCCGGCACAGCCGTACCATCTGCACTCAGAACATTAGGATCAATAAAAATTTCTGGAACACCCGTTAAACTGCGTTGCCGGTATAAAACCGATTGATTTTGCAATCCATCATTTTTATAATAATAATAATAACTACCCTCTTTAAAAGGAGCACTGTATTTTGCGTAGTTCCACATTTCTTCCAATCTATTTTTAACCTTGTCCCTAAATGGAATTGCTGAAAGATATTGATTGGTTAGGCTGTTTTCTTCGGCAACCCATGCCTTGGTTTCCTCACTGTTGTCATCTTCCAGCCAACGGTAAGGATCCTCAACCCGAGTTCCAAAATATTCATCCACCTGGTTTAGCTTTTTGGTGGTGGGGTAAATTGGCTGCGAAAATAGTTGATTCGAAAAAAAGGAAGCTGCCATGAGTAAAAATACTGTTTTTAAAACCTTATACATTACAGATATATTAATATGAATTACAAATGTACTGTACATTTATTTACAATTTTGCACCAACTAAAAACAAGTGGGTAAGCTGATTGATATTAAAAGTGTATTTTTGCATCTTTTTAAGAAGGATACGTTATAAAATCAGAGGTAATAATTAATTAAATTATAATATCAACCCTTTTCATTCCATATGAAAAAAACAGTAACAAAGATAGGGGTACTTACATCCGGAGGAGATGCGCCAGGTATGAATGCGGCTGTAAGGGCAGTAGTTCGGACAGGTATTTACCATGGCTTGGATGTATTCGGAATAATGAGGGGGTATACCGGCATGGTAGAGAATGACATTTTTAAAATGGAAGGCAGAAGTGTTGCCAATATTATTCAAAGGGGTGGCACTATTCTGAAGACTTCGAGATGCAAGGAATTCCTGACTCCTGAAGGTAGAAAAAAAGCCTATGGCAATTTAAAGAAACTGGGGATAAACGGTCTAGTTATTATCGGTGGTGACGGAAGTTTTCGGGGTGCACAAACCTTCAGCAACGAATATGATATTCCTTGCGTAGGTTTACCCGGCACAATTGATAAAGACATCGCGGGTACCGATTTTACCATTGGGTTTGACACCGCCGTTAATACTGCGGTAGAGGCGATCGACAAAATCAGGGATACTGCAGATGCTCATGATCGTTTATTTATTATAGAAGTGATGGGCAGAGACGCAGGCTATATTGCCCTTCATAGTGGAATTGCCACCGGTGCAGAAAATATATTGATTCCAGAGCGTAAAACTGATATTGAGGAAGTTATTAAACAATTGGCGGAAAAAGAAAGGCGCCACAAATTGGTCAACCTGATTGTAGTAGCGGAAGGAGACGATTTTGGAGGTGCCGATGAGATAGCCAAAATAATTACGCAACGCCTTCCAATGCAGGAAGTAAGAGTTTGTATACTCGGCCATATTCAAAGAGGTGGCTCACCAAGTTGTTTTGACAGATTAATTGCCAGTAGAATGGGCTACTCGGCTGTTGAATGTTTACTGGAAGGCAGGCACAATGTATTTGTGGGAATGGTAAACAACCGTATGCATTATACCCCGCTCAATGAAGCTGTTAAAAAGAAACAACGCATCAATGAGGAATGGATGAAGATTGTAAAAATACTAGCCTCCTAATACTACGGAAGGTATTATTGTATCAGTTATTCAAACTATTATCCTCTATTGATTATTATCCATTGCCTATCAAATAACACTAATAAAATACTATGAGTAAAAACATTACAAAATACCTGCACCATGATATGGATAAACAAGCGGGCATCAATCATTCCATCAAAAAAACAAAAATCGTAGCCACCGTTGGACCAGCCTGTTCTACCTACGAAAAACTATTGGAACTAGTGATTGCAGGGGTAAATGTTTTTAGGTTGAATTTTTCCCATGGATCGTATGAAGACAAATCAACTATCATAACACACATCAGGGAAATTAATAGAACCCAACCTTTCAACATCGCAATTCTGGGAGATCTTCAAGGTCCCAAATTAAGGGTAGGTGATTTAGAAAACGGGAAGATTGAATTAAAAGATGGAAGTAAATTCATTTTTACGACAGATAAAATCATTGGTAATACTGAAAAGATTTACGTTTCCTATCCAAATCTTGCACAGGATGTAAAAGTGGGAGAACGGATTTTTTTAGATGATGGAAAAATGGAATTGAAAGCTGAAGAAATCCTTAATGACAAGGAAATTCTTGTTTCAGTAACCTTGGGGGGAATTTTAACTCCTAAGAAGGGGGTGAATCTTCCAGATTCTGCACTTACTATGCCTTCTCTCACTGAAAAAGACTTAGCAGACCTTGATTTTATTATAGAAAATGAACTCGACTGGGTTGCGCTCTCCTTTGTACGTAAGGCCAATGATATCATTGATCTTAAAAAACGCATCAAAGATAAAAACAGCAAAATAAAAGTAATTTCCAAAATAGAAATGCCCGAGGCCCTAAAAAACATTCGGGATATCATCGTAGAAAGTGATGGCGTAATGGTAGCCAGGGGTGATTTGGGAGTGGAAGTTCCGGTAGAACAGGTACCGATGATTCAAAAAGAAATCATCCGCAGGTGTATGCGCAGGGCCAAACCTGTAATTGTAGCCACCCAAATGATGGAAAGCATGATGGAAAGAACCAAACCCAATCGAAGTGAAGTAACTGATGTTGCCAACGCCGTATTGGAGGGTGCTGATGCCGTTATGCTTAGTGGAGAAACTGCCATGGGCGATTACCCTAAACTAGTGGTGGAAATGATGAGCAAAATCATTTTAGAAGTAGAACGCACTGCCTATGATTATGACCGAGATGATATTTTGGCTCCACAGGCTCACTCTCCATCCTTGTTGAGTGATGCCCTTTGTTATAGCGCCTGTAAACTAGCACAGGATGTAAATGCCAGCGCTTTAATAGGAATGACACAGAGTGGTTACACCGGATTTATATTAAGCAGTTATCGTCCTAAAGCACCCTTGTTTGTTTTTAGCAAAGAAAGAACCCTAATCAATCAGTTAAGTTTAAGCTGGGGAGTACGTGCCATTTACTATGCAGAGGAAGAAAGCTTAGATACCATTATTTTCGACCAAGTAAATATTTTGAAAGAAAGAGGCTTTATCAAAACTGCAGATGTAGTGGTAAGTACTGGTAGCACCCCTATCAAACTCCATCTGCCTACCAATACCATCAAAATAACGATTGTAGATTAAGTGACCATAGAATATATTCCAACTGCAAAGTTGAATTCGAAAGACCTCCCCCAAACGGGAGGTCTTTTTACAAGTAAAAATATAGACTTCCTAAATTGAGCTGATAGGAAATATCCCTGCAATTTTTGGGTGACTCACCTACCCCATCGATTTCATAAATTCATTCAATCTCTTTTTAGCCCGATTCTTTATACTCCGCTGAAAAAAAGAATTCCATCCAAACAATTCACCGCTTATTCCCAACGCTTGTTTACTCCATTGATGGATACTAAAGGCATCACTGTGTTCAATAATTTTGCCATTAGCAAATCGCATATTCGCCCTCACCTTATTCACCACCCTCCTGTTGGTTCCTGAAAATGTGTACGTAGCCACCCAATCACAAGTACAATACTGGTCATCCAATGCTAGTATGTTTCCATAGGTTAATGAAAAATCAACGGCAGAAGTACAAAGCATTTCCCACATTCCATTCACTTCAATTGCTGATAGCAGCCCAAATACAGGGTCATAAAAAATTATATTTTCGCTATAGCAACTAGCCATCTCCCTTGGGTTGAGCTGTTGAAAGGCGGAGTAAAAATGGTTAATTAATTCTTTATTGGAATTCATTACGATAGTGAGTAAGTTTTAGTAAATTTAGTGCTCTAAAAACTATTTTCTTTTATTTTTTTTGCAATAGGGCAAAAGTAATCTTTCTAAAATTGAATCATTTTTTGGCTGAAAACTATTATCATTAACATTCATTCTTCTTATGGAAATCTATTTTCTACTATTGATAGGCGGTTTACTTATCAGTTTTATTACAGCCCTAATTATCAAGACCATTAACCGGCATAAAATGCAGGGTACTAATGATAAGTTATACCTAGCTCAACAAACACTGCAGGCTGCACAACAGGAAAATAAGCAACTGATAAAAGAGAAAGAAGAATTATTGAGCAGGGCCACCCATGCCGAAGGATCTAATCAATTTTTGTTACAGGAGTTTGATCAATACCGACTTCTGCAACAGAATCACCAACTTACTCAAAACCAATTGGCTATTTTACAAACCCAGCTCATTTCAGCAAATGAAAAACTAACTGGGCAGAAACAGGAGTTGGAATCCATCGGAGAAAAATTCCGTTTTGAATTTCGCAATCTAGCTCAGGGCATCTTGGAAGAAAAGACTTCAAAATTTACACAAGTCAATGAAGAAAAAATGAAGGCAATTCTAGATCCACTAAAATCCGAATTGGTTGACTTTAAGAAAAAAGTAGATGACACCTATGATAAGGAAAGCAAAGAACGTTTTACACTTGGTAAAGAGGTGCAACGATTAATTGAAATGAGTCAATTGGTAAGTCAAGAAGCCAATAACCTTACCACTGCTTTAAAAGGCAATAACAAACAACAGGGCAACTGGGGCGAAATGATTTTGGAGAGTATACTATCCTATAGCGGCCTTACCAAGGGAAGGGAATATGTAACCCAGGAGTTTATCCGCGATAATGCCGGCAATATTATCAAAGACGAATTTGGCAAAGGTCTTCAACCCGATATCACAGTACTATACCCCGATCAGCGAAAGATCATCATTGATTCTAAAGTCTCCCTCGTAGCATGGGAGCAATATGTTTCAGAAGAAAATGTATTGACTCAAACCCAATTTCTAAAGGAACATATTCAATCTATTAGAACCCATATTGATGGATTGAGCAAAAAGAAATATCCAATTTATGCACAAGCACTTGATTATGTATTACTCTTTATTCCGATTGAACCTGCCTTTTTAGAAGCTGTAAAAACAGATCTTCAATTATGGAAATATGCCTATGATAAACGTATTATGTTGGTAAGTCCTACTAACTTATTAGCAGTGCTGAAAATTATTGCTGACCTATGGAAGGTGGAGCAACAAAACCAACACGCCATTGAAATTGCAGATAAAGCTGGTGCACTCTACGACAAGTTTGTAGGATTTATGGATAACCTTGAACTCTTAGGCAAGAAATTACAGGATGCGCAACAATCTTTCGACTCCGCTTTTCGACAACTAGGAACGGGCAAAGGAAATATTATTGGTAAAATTGAAGAGTTGAAAAAGATGGGTGCAAATGCCAATAAACAATTGCCAAGCAAACTAATTCCCCAATTAAAGAATGACGAATAATCCAATCCTTGGATTATTTCTTGCTGGTGTTGAATAAAAAGTAAATCTTTCTATTTAGAATACCTAACCATCCCCCATTTAAGCGGATTTTTAAAAATATATTAAAATAAACATAATATTTTACGCTTTTTTTTATTAATTTTCAGTAGCAAAAATATAAGAATAGAAAGTTTAGTGAACCCTAGTATTGAATTTTTCTGTTTTACAAAAAATTAAATACCATATGAACACGGTTATTGTTCCTGTCGATTTTTCTGCCATTTCTTTACATACCGCTCACTATGCTGCCCAGCTATTGGTTGGTCATCATGGTGTGAATATGTTGCTTTATCATAGCTATGCTAAAGCTTCTGAAGAAACGGCTGTCAGAGAACATCTAAAAGAACTTAGGGAAGAATTGATGACTACCTGTATTGTTCAAATAGAAATACTGGCTCAGGAAGAAGATGATTTTGTGGAAGGTTTGCAAAGAGCGGTCCGCCATCGAAAGGCCGATTTGGTCATTATGGGCATTACCGGAAAATCTGCACTGGCAAAGGTTCTCTTTGGCAGCAATACCTTAAAAATGGTTGAAACTAAAGTCTGTCCAATTATGATTATACCAGCTGAAGCATCTTTTCAGCAAATCCGCAATGTGATGCTTACTTCCGACTTTAAAGAGACTATCAAGACCACCCCTTCGGTTCCAATCAAAGATTTTTTGGGGGTGTTCAACCCGAAACTGCATATTGTTAATGTTGATAAGAATCATTACATTTCATTAACTGCCAATTATGAAAAGGAAAAAAAGCACCTAGACCAAATGTTTGAAGACTTTCATCCCGAGTTTTATTTTATGCGATTATATGATGTAAATGATGCACTCAACCTCTTTGCCCAAGACAAGGGAATCGATCTACTGATTGTTATCCGCAGGGATGAATCCTTCATCCAGAAGTTATTTACCCCCAGTCATACCAAGGCGCTCAGCTACCAAAGTAAAATACCCATTTTGGTGATGCATGAATAAATATCATCGGTTTTATTGACTGATATTAGAGCTGTATATCAGCAGTTTTCCAATTTTTTGATTTGAAAGCCAAATAAATACGCCCCATTCGTATCCTAGCTTCACCTACTCAACCTCCGATTCAGCAAACTTTCTTTATTGCTAGTAATGGGTGCCTCCATTGATAGCTGACTGGCTGATAATTTAAAACTACCTTTGCAGCTCATTTTTATATGTATGACTTTTGATGATTTGAATTTAAACACCCCACTGCTTTCAGCACTGGATGATCTAGGATATACGAACCCCACTACCATTCAACACAGGGTTTTCCCTATCGTGATGTCGGGAAAAGACGTATGTGGCATTGCTCAAACTGGAACCGGTAAAACTTTTGCCTACCTACTTCCCTGTTTAAGACAATGGAAATTTAGCAAGGACAAGGCCCCTCAAATTCTTATTATTGTTCCTACCCGTGAGCTCGTAGCCCAAGTGGTAGAAGCAGTCAAAAATTTAACCCCCTACATGAGTCTCATCGTAACGGGAGTATATGGCGGGGTAAATATCAATACGCAAAAGGCGGAAGTAGAGAAAGGGGTGGATGTATTGGTTGCTACACCCGGCAGGCTGTATGACCTTGCTATGAATGGGGCGTTCAAAACTAAAATGATCAAAAAGTTAGTGATTGATGAAGTAGATGAAATGCTTAACCTCGGCTTTAGAACCCAGCTGAAAAATATATTAGACCTGTTGCCACCACGCCGACAGAACCTGCTTTTTTCTGCTACCATTACCGACGAGGTAGAAACGCTCATAGCTACTTATTTCAATGACCCTATACGTGTAGAGGCCGCCCCTACTGGCACGCCGCTAGGAAATATCATACAGACCGGTTATGAGGTACCCAATTTTTATACCAAAGTCAATCTGCTTGAATTATTGCTGAGTGAAGATGCAAGTATGACCAAGGTTTTGGTTTTTGCAGCTACCAAACATTTGGCGGATCAGTTGTACGAACAATTGGAAGCCAAATTTCCAGGAACCGCTGGGGTTATCCATTCCAACAAGGAACAGAACCACCGTTTTAACACTGTAAAACAATTCCAGGAAGGTAATTATAGATTTATCATTGCCACCGATATTGTGGCTAGAGGTATCGATATTGCGGAAGTAACGCATGTAATCAATTTTGATACCCCCGAAGTACCTGAAAATTATATCCATCGTATCGGCAGAACCGGCAGGGCGGACAAAAAAGGAATTGCCATCACCTTTATTACCGAGAAAGAAAAAACTCCTCTTTCAGCGATTGAAACACTGATGAAATACCAGGTACCCATTCTTCCGCTACCTAATCACCTAGTAATTTCTGATGTACTGACAGAGGAAGAAAAGCCGAAAGTATTTATGAAAATCATTCAGGTAAAGGCTCCCAAAAAAGAAGAAGTCGGTCCTGCCTTCCATCAAAAATCAGCTAAAAATAGCAAAGTGAATTTTATAGTAAAGAAGAAGGATCGAATGATGAAAAAATACGGAAAACCAATCACCCGAGGACAAAAAAAATAAAATTATTGTTCTAAAATTATTGTCTGCTATTTGTTTTTTACCCTGTTACTAAAAACTATACGCTGCAACTAATCAGACTATACTTGCATCACCCATAACCATACCGATTTGCACATTAATTTATTTCAGCTTTTTGAAGAATATCCACAGCTGGCTATTATTATTAGTATCAGCCTTAGCATTCTTATTGCAGTGATCGGAGTGGTACCGAGTGTTTTTATCACAGCCGCCAATATTTTATTTTTTGGATTTTGGAGTGGAACATTTATCTCATTTCTTGGAGAGGCGATCGGAGCTGGAATTGCATTCCTCCTTTACCGAAAGGGATTTAAAAAGCTGACAGTGCAAGGACTTCATAGATATCCCAGAGTCGAAAAATTGCTAGCCGCAGAGAATATGGAAGCTTTTCGACTCGTTTTTTCACTTAGGTTAATACCCTTTGTTCCCTCTGGGCTAATCACGTTTGCAGCGGCTATCGGCAGCTCATCCTTTTCAATTTTTTTAACCGCTAGTTCATTGGGAAAAATACCTGCGCTGTTGCTAGAAGCCTATTCTGTTTATGAAGTCACTCAATTTGGCTTGCAGGGAAAATTGATATTGGTGATAGTGGGTGGCATGTTGGTATATTTTTCATTGAAACAAAAAAATAAAAATTAAAAACAAACAAGGAAAGCGCCCTTGCATTTCCTATAAAGAATTACCAGCAATCGAATCTATAAATTAGTAACTTGTAGTGAAAATAAATTACCCTTCAACGGCAACGCATATACAATGATAGAACAAACTGAACTGGTCGTTACAAAATGGCAGTTCCAAGAGCCACTGAATTACAAGGAAGCTTCGGATGAACTGAATAGCTATGTATCTTTTGATATAATGAAAAAAACTGCCCCTACCAAAAAAGGAATTGCCTGCAGATTTAGCTGCCAGTTTATTTTCAAGGATGATACAGTACTTGACTATGTGGCAGAGAATTCATATGTCATTGATATTGAAGAAGTGATTGACAAAAAAGAATTGCATACCATGATAAGAAATACCTATGCCCTATTCAAGGAAAAATTTGATGTACGAAAATTAGGAACGATGCTACAGAACAAATCATTGAAAATGGTAGATGAAACAAAATACGACCTAGATCCAGTAATTAGCCTGTTGAATTAGTACTCCAATCCCGCTCCAAACCCCAATTGAAATATATAAGTATTTCGATATTAACCCTTGTATGGATGCCTGCTATCCCTTTCAGGAATAATAGCAAATAGAAAAGGATAAAAAAACTACAATATTTTCACATTTTTTCTACAAGCCCAGTCTAAATTATCGACGAAATTGCAGGTAGATTTTATTACTATCCAATTGTTAGTATCTCGATAAGGCGATAAAATTAATCACTAATTGAAGAAAATAACCCTAGTAAAAAAACCAATCCGAAATTTTGAAACAAGCGAAAGTAATAGGAATGCTTTTGTTAGTGTTGACAATCGCATCCTGCAAAAAATTAATTGTTGAAAAAATAGAAACCGTATCCACTTCCTTTGGTACCAGCAATGATATCATTATTTCAAAAGACACTTTAATAAACGGCATTTGGAATATCCCTGCTACCACCATTATTCGTTTTGAAACTGGAGGTCATATCTCCGGATCAGGCACTATTAACGGGGGTATCATTACTGCTCCACTAACGCAATTCATCTTTGATACTACAATTACCCTACTTAATACCCGACTTTACAACAACGATTTTAGTGTAATGTGGTATGGTGCTAACCCATCCAATACAGACAACTACAATAATCTACAAAAATCAATCAATACCTGTATCGCTAATGCAATAGTGAATTGCTTTGTACCAAGAGGAAATTACAATTATAGCAAGTCATTGAAAATATGTAAAATATACAATGGCGCTTATGTAGGGGTGGCCATTCGATTCTATGGTGAAAGTGGTTTTTGGGATGATAAAACCACGCTATCCTATACTAATTTATCCGGTTTTGCAGTAGGGGTACAAGTTGGAAAAGGCGTCGAAATAGACCACCTTAAATTGTCAGGTAAGTTTTTACCCCCTACTACTTCAGGTGCTGCTTACTATAATACCCCTTACGCGTCATTTGGGACCAATCTAGGCAATTACGGCCTAGTGATAGATTACGATGGCTCTAAAGGCACCAGCGGCTCTACGGGCATCAAAGTGCACGACATGTGGGTAACCAACTTTGATATTCTCTACTCCGTTTCACCCAATGGAGTTACTGCCAATGCAGATATACTTAAGTTTGAAAATATACAATGTGGCGACGGAAGGATTGGTTTTCAATCGAACCAAGCGCAGGAGAAAGGCAATTCAATTCAAGGCATTTATAGTTGGGGAAGAATTCATACCCTCATTAGCATCGGACAATCAGGTAAATACCAGGCTGGAAACTATACCATCAATGAAGGCAATATTGCTGGCAAATGTATTCGGCTATTTGACATTCGAGAGGCTGGCTGGTTTCCCAGTTCCATAGCCAATATCTATTCCGAATCAATTGGTAGCATCGGCAGTATTCAATGCGGGGATAGTAAAAATCAACTACCTACTAAAATTTCCAGTTGTAACTTCCAGTTTGCTTATATCAGTGAGGCAGGTATCCAAAACCTACTATATTGCAATAGCACCTATATTAAATTTGAAGACTGTATGTTTCGATATTATGGCAGCAGTGACCCGCTACAAATGACAGGATGGGCTAGTTTTGAAAACTGTTTTTTCAGCGGTGCTATCGTAAATGCTAACAATGGATTTGTTATTAAATGATTGATTGAATTCAAATAATTAGTACACCTCCCTATATTTCAATATTCAATCACCGATAGCAATCATTCATACATTACCAAACATTCCTAGGACAAAAATCTCCATATTTATTACCCAATAAAAAACCCAGCACAATTTCATGGGTATTTTTGGTGAACATTTTCAACTGTGATCCAATGGAGTTTTCGTAAGCATAGCTTATATTGAATGTATTGGAAATATTGAATCCTGCCATAGCAGAATAGCCAGTAACTAGATCAGCAAAATGATAACTACCCCCTAACCAAAGCTTGTCAAGATATTGGAATTTAACATTGGAATGAAGACCATATAATTGCGGCTGCATATATTGTATCATTACAGAAGGGAGAACACTCACTTCATCAGTTAGAAAAAACCGATATCCACCTGTTAAAAAATAGTTAGGTGAAAAATAATTTCCATTCTTATCCCCTGCAGTAAATTTCACATTTCCGAGAACAATGTTTTGTACAGATATGCCAGCAAAGTAATCGGCACCATAAAGCCATAATCCCGCCCCTAGCTCTGGCTTGATAATTTTCACATCCCCATTGAT
>CANJDY010000036.1 GCA_947472635.1 Chitinophagaceae bacterium | reverse complement strand
TTTGTTTTTCAAACAGTTTCCCAATACTATTTTGAGAGCGGGTAAGTTTAGTGCAATAAAAAAATTCAGGCGGCTGGTATATTTAAGTATTGCGGGGCCGATAGGTCGCTATCTTTTTTTGCGCGGTCAATTTACGCCCAATGAAATTGCCATCCAGCTTGGGGCTTATGAGCATGAAGTTTGGCAGTTACTTTCTGAAAGTCCTGTATTGACTGATATTGATCAACTGACACCGCAAAATCAGGCAAGCTGGATGGAGACCAATTTGTACATGCAGAATCAATTGTTACGCGATGCGGATGTGATGAGTATGGCTCATGGCCTTGAGATAAGAATGCCTTTTTTGGATGCGGATTTTACCAGGCTTTCACTTCAGATAAGTTCTTCTGTAAAATATGGCGGTGCCTTGGGTAAACAATTATTGATTGATTCGTTTAAAGATATATTGCCTGAGATTATCTGGAACCGGCCCAAGATGGGCTTTACATTTCCTTTTAAAGAATGGCTGATCAACAGCGACTATGCAAGAGATCTACTTGGAAATGACACCCATGGTAATTTCAAGAAATTTAAAGCGGGTGAAATACACTGGTCGCAATACCTCAGTTCTACATTAATTGCCCATCATCAAAATGCTTAAAGGCACACTTTTACTCACGCTCAATATGTTTTCTGCTACTGGGGGGATTGAAAAAGTGTCCAGGGTAGTTGGAAAGGTATTACAGGATATAGCCACTGAGCAATTGGGTGAAACGGTGAGCATTTTTTCAATGTATGATAAACAGGGGGATGTAGATGAAAGATATTTTCCAGCGTCGGTGTTCAGTGGTTTTGGAGAAAATAAATGGAGGTTTGTGTATGAAGCGGTTAGAAAGGGAATCAATAGTCGTCAGGTGATATTAAGTCACAGTAATTTATTGCTGGCAGGATTTTTAATAAAAACGTTTTCGCCCAAAACGGAATTGATTTTACTGGCACATGGAATTGAAGTATGGAGTCCATTTTCTTTTATAAAAAAAAGGATGCTCAGTAAATGTAGCAGGGTACTTGCGGTAAGTCAATTTACAAAAAATAAAATGGTGGCTGTTCAAAAATTAGCCAATCACAGAGTTAGCATTTTAAATAATTGCCTAAATCCATATTTGGAAATTCCAACAAATAATGACAAAGCGGAAGCGCTGTTGCAACGCTATGGGTTTAGCGGTCAAGACAAGGTGTTAATGACGCTAACCCGACTTTCCTCCAAGGAGCAATATAAAGGATACGATAATGTATTGTATGCTATGAAAATGCTTGCAATAGAATTTCCTTCTATCAAATATTTATTGGTGGGTAAATATGATGCAGCAGAAAGGAAAAGGCTAGATTCTGTTATTGCTGGATTGGATTTACAACATCAAATAATTTTCACCGGATTTGTTTCAGATGAGGAATTGGCAGCTCATTACAGCATTGCCAATCTCTATATTATGCCCAGTAAAAAGGAGGGTTTCGGATTGGTATTTATAGAGGCCATGTTTTACGGCAAGCCTGTAATAGGCGGTAATAGGGATGGTTCGGTAGATGCTTTGGGCAATGGAGACTTTGGGCTGCTGGTGAATCCAAATGAGGTAGTTGAAATTGCGGCTGCCATCAATCAAGTTTTTAAAAACCAACAATCGTATATACCCAACCGTGAAAAGGTGCTTAATAGGTTTGGATATAACAAGTATAAGGATAATTGGAGCAAGATTCTAAACACCTAAACCTCTAAACTAATAAACCCCTAAACCTCTAAACTAATAAACCCCTAAACCTCTAAACTAATAAACCCCTAAACCCCTAAACCTCTAAACAAATAAACCCCTAAACCCAAAAAAAACGTGATAACGACCCAAAAAAACCAATTAACCTGGGATTTGGTCATCAGGCCAAAAGCTGCCTTATTGGATCTAAATGTTAGGGAACTATGGCGATACCGCGATTTGCTATGGTTATTTGTAATGCGTGATTTCACTGCACAGTATAAGCAAACGATTCTAGGACCGCTCTGGCATTTTATCCAACCAGTATTTACCGCAATTGTCTTTTTGATGGTGTTTGGGAAAATTGCCAATATACCAACCGATGGTATTGAGCCAGTATTGTTTTATATGAGTGGTATTAGCATTTGGAATTATTTTAGTGCCTGTCTTACTGCCACTTCTAATACATTTCTTGCCAATGCGGGCATCTTTGGAAAAGTGTATTTTCCAAGGTTGGTAATGCCGCTCAGTTCAGTGATGAGTAATATGGTGAAGTTTGCTATTCAATTTATTTTACTGCTGGCGGTAATGGGATGGTTTGGAATGAAGCAACATCATTTTTATATGGGTACAAGTTGGTTACTGATACCTTTGCTGGTACTAATGATGGCCGGAATGGGTTTGGGATTGGGCATTATTATCTCCTCGCTTACCACCAAGTACCGCGACTTTTCTATACTAATTGGTTTTGCGGTACAATTACTCATGTATGCCACACCGGTAGCCTATCCGTTGTCATTCTTAAAAAACAAATCTTTTGTATCCTGGATTGCTTGGAATCCTTTAACGCCCATTGTGGAAGCTTTTCGCTATAGCCTTTTTGGAACTGGCACGGTGGATTCTTGGGGATTATTGTATAGTGGGGGATTTATTGTAGTGATGTTGTTAATAGGTATGGTGATTTTTAGTAAGGTGGAGCGGACTTTTATGGATACGGTGTAGGGGGGATATTTAATTATAAATTTAATATATTTTGAGTTCAGTTATTCAAGTAGAGCATCTTTCCAAGCAATATAGACTAGGTACTGTTGGGACTGGTTCTTTTGCACATGATTTCAATAGAGCCTGGCATCGAATAAGGGGTAAGGAAGATCCTTATTTAAAAATTGGCGAAGTTAACGACCGAACCCAGCAAGGAACGAGCGATTATGTTTGGGCATTAAATAACATCAATTTTGATGTGGCACAAGGTGAAGTACTTGGTATTATTGGCCGGAATGGTTCGGGAAAGAGTACTTTATTAAAAATATTAAGCCGTACAACATCTCCAACAATAGGATCTGTTAAAATAAAAGGTAGGGTAGCCAGTTTACTAGAGGTGGGTACCGGATTTCATCCCGAATTAAGTGGTAGAGAAAATATTTTTTTAAATGGATCCATTCTGGGAATGACTAAATGGGAGATAAAAACAAAACTTGATGAGATTATTGATTTTTCCGGAGTGGAAAGATATATCGATACTCCGGTAAAAAGGTATTCCTCTGGAATGTATGTAAGACTTGCATTTTCAGTGGCAGCACACTTAGAGCCTGAACTGTTGATTGTTGATGAAGTACTTGCGGTTGGAGATATTGAATTTCAAAAAAAAGCCTTAGGAAAAATGAAAGAAGTAAGTCAGGGAGAAGGGCGAACTGTTTTATTTGTGAGCCATAATATGACTGCAATTGAAAATCTTTGTTCTTCAGCCATATATTTGGAGAAAGGTGAAATCCTGTTTTCAGGAGATGTTCATAATTGCTTAGATGAATACCACCAATCCAATAAGATTAATTATAACGTTTCAATTGAGCATCGAAAAGATAGAAATGGGAATGGGAAGTTGAAAATGACTGATTTTTATATTAAAAATGCTGAAAATCAAATTGTGCAACATTTGAAATCAGGTAGTGATTATAAATTCACTTTGACTTTTCAAAATAACTGTTACCCCGAAATTTTCAATTCAGTTGTGGTAAGCTATGCACTCATAGATAATAAAAACCAAATAGTCTTTCTTGTCCGGAGCAATTTTACAAATGAAAATATCGATGTAAAGAAAAAATCTAGTTCCGTTGTCTGTGAAATAAAAGATTTGGCTTTGGCAAATGGCGAATATTCATTAACAGCCTTTATTGGATATGGTGAGGATAAGACATATGATTTGGTTGAAAATGTGGTTACTGTAACCGTAACAGGGGGAGATTATTTTAAAACAAAGAGTTATGGTCTTCCAAAAATTTGTAAAAATTTAACAAGGGCTAAATTTATTTTAGAATTATAAAATTTTAATAACATAAAAAGTATGTCGATTTTCTTTAAATTATTTAATAAATGGCTTTGTAAAAAAGATAAAGCAGTAGCTGTAAATCTTATCAAACATATTGCTCATATTAAAAAAGTTTCACTAGTAATGACCGCGTATCAAGAAATGGGAATTTTAAAACACTTAGAAGAGAATTGCGGGGAAGATTTTCTTATTAAAGTTTTCCTAAACAATAGATTTAAAAATATAAATCAACCTGTATTATTTGATGTTGGAGCAAATAGGGGTGATTTCGCAAATATTTTACATGGTGTTTTCCCCAATGCAATAATCCATGCTTTTGAACCAATTTCTAGCTCCTATAGATTGTTAAAAGCAAATTGCAACCATGATAATGTAATATTAAATAATGTTGGGTTAGGGTTTGTTTCATGTAAAACTGAAATGTACCACTATAATGATGGCTTTGCCAATCAGCACGCTTCCTTATACGCTGAGGTATTGTCAGAAATCCATAACCAGCAGAAAGTTGTAAGCGAAGAAATAAGTATCAATTCTATTGATGACTATTGTTCAATGAATGGGATTACTACAATTGATTTCCTAAAAATTGATACCGAAGGCAATGAATTAAATGTTTTGAAAGGTGCTCAAAGAATGATCAATTCAAATTCTATAAATATTATTCAATTTGAATTTAACGAAATGAATATAATATCCCGGGTTTTCCTAAAAGATTTCTATACTATATTGCGTGGCTATGAATTTTACCGGTTAAATACAAACGAACTTCTACCATTGGGTAAATACAAGTCGATCAATGAAATATTTCAATTTCAAAATATTGTTGCTATTAAGAAATAATTTAAGCGTATATATTGTTTACTAAACCAATACTATTTATAATATTTAACCGACCAAGAACAACTAAAAAAGTTTTTGAGGTTATTCGGAAAATAAAACCTACTCAATTGTTCATCGCTGCCGATGGGCCAAGACGAACTAAGGAGGGTGAAAAAATAATTTGTGATCAAACCAGGAGTTTGGTGTTAAACATGATTGATTGGCCCTGCAAAGTTACTTCGCTATTTCTTGAAGAAAATATAGGCTGTGGTAAAGCTGTTTGCAACGCTATTACTTGGTTCTTTGACCATGTTGATGAGGGGGTAATTTTAGAAGATGATTGTCTCCCAGATCTAAGCTTTTTCAGTTATTGCTCAACATTGTTGGAACGTTATCGATTTAATGATAAGATCATGCATATTGGGGGCAATAATTTCCAATTTGGAATTAAAAGGGGGGATGGGGATTATTATTATTCTTTTTTTTCACACAACTGGGGATGGGCTACCTGGAAAAGAGCTTGGAAATATTTTGAATATGATCTTGAAGGACAGAAAAAATTAATAAGGAAAATATATAAAGTTTCATTCAAACACAACAAATCTTTTATCAAGTTTTTAGATAATAGATTTCCTGAAATAAGATTACCCCAAAATCATATTTGGGATATTCAATGGCATTTTTCACTCGTCAAAAATACAGGCATAGCAATTATTCCTAATCAAAATCTTGTCCAAAATATTGGCTTTGGTAATGATGGAACGCATACACTGAATGAAGAAGACTGGAATACTCAAAATATTGCACAACGGTTGAAATCTTTTAGCCAGCCTTCTGTAATTAAAATTGATAGTGAGGCCGATTATTACACAATGCAAAAAATCTTTAAAGTTAATGATAGGTATCCAATTAAATCGATTTATTTAAGACTAAAAGAACACCTCGTTGACAGTGGTTTAATTTTTTTTAAACTTTCAACTACTGCTATAAAATTGATTCTGCCTTCTTTTATTTGGAATCAAATTAAGTTTAGAGTTGGAAGATTTCGAAAATTTAAAATTGATTAATTGCAGATTTTAAATTGCATTAGCACAATTTTAACCTAAATATTCTCATTCAAAATTATAATAAAATCTGTCTAATTAACCAAAGTTTTCATCTGTAAAATAAGATATTTAACTTGGCGCTTCGTTCTTCTTGATAATATGATTCTATTACGTAATTTATTTTTGAATAGTAATAAATGAGACTACTTAATTTAGGTTGTGGAAATCGTTTTCATTCATTTTGGACGAATGTTGATTTTGTTAGTAATAATAAAAATGTAATTGCCCATAATCTTTTAAGAGGAATTCCCTTTGCAGATAACTCTTTCGATGTAGTTTATCATTCACACGTTTTAGAACACTTTTCAAAGGCTGATGGAGAATTTTTTCTTAGAGAATGTTACAGGGTTTTAAATCCAGCTGGAATTATTAGAGTCGCTGTGCCTGATTTAGAACAAATTGCAATTGAATATTTAAAAAATTTAGATCTGGCGATTCATGGGGATTCTATTGCTGTTGAAAATTATGATTGGATTATGTTAGAACTTTATGATCAAACTGTTCGTAATGAAAGTGGAGGTGAAATGGCTAAATATATTTCAAAAAATAATATTATTAATGAATACTATTTATATAGCAGAATAGGTGAAGAAGGAAGAAGTGCTAGGAACTCATATCTGCAAAATCAGCTAGATACCGATTTTTCTAAAATAGAATGGGAATTAGAATATGAAACGAAAAATACCGGCTTTGGAAAATTACTTAATTGGATTAAAAGATTTATTTTTCGGTCTGAATTAAATTACTATGCTAAACTAAAAAGCGAAGCGGCTATTGGTAAATTTCGCTTAGGTGGAGAAATACATCAGTGGATGTATGATAGGTATTCACTTTCAAAAGCATTAATGAAATTTGGCTTTCTTAATGTAGAAGTCAAAAATGCTTTCTCAAGTAATATCGCCAATTGGGGAACTTTTGAGTTAGAATCAAAAAATGGAATTATTTATAAACCAGATTCTATATTTATTGAAGCCATTAAATAGTTACTTTGTCAACATTTAAAGTTGTTCATTTAAATACTTCATTACTTGGAGGTGCAGGCAGAGCTGTCAATCGATTGCATATTGCCTTATTGAAGAATGATGTGCAATCTTCATTATTAAATTTTGATTCATTCCTAGATTTTAATCAAAAAATTTATAAAAAAAAAATCACATTTTTTTCATTTGTTCCATTAAGGCTTAAAACGTTTTTACAACGTCAGAAAAACAATTTTCTTCATTGTTTCAAGAAATACTTAGGTTTTCAAATTTTAGGATATAGGGAACGAAGAATAGGACTTTTTAATAAAATTTATGGGGAGTTAGATTGTGAATTTGCCTCTTTACCCTTTAGTGAATATAATATTTTAAATAATCCACTTGTAAAAGAGGCAGATATTATTCATCTCCATTGGGTGGCAGGAATGGTTGATTATGAGTCTTTTTTCAAATTTAATGATAAGCCAATTGTTTGGACTTTGCATGATATGAATCCTTTTCAAGGTATATTTCATTACAAAGATGACGAATTACGAAATTTTGTAATATCCGGAAAATTGGATGAGAAATTAAGGAAGCTTAAAGAAACAGCCATTGGTAAAAGAAAATCGAATTTATATGTTGTCGCACCTTCAAACTGGTTACTCTTTGAAGCAAAGAAAAGTAAAGCATTTTCAGATATTAATGGTTTTTGTATTTCAAATACAGTAGATACAATTTTATTTACTTTTCAAAAACAAAATTCTTTTAAAAAAAATAACAACATTCCTGATAATAATTTTATTTTTCTTTTTGCAGCCAATTCCGTAAAAATTCATCGTAAGGGCTTTGATTTACTAATTGAATCTTTACTTAAAATTAAATTTACTTCGTTTACTCTATTGGTATTAGGTGCTAATGCATTTACTTTTCCTAGTAGCTTGAATGTTATTTATCTAGGCATTGAAAATGAAGATAATAATTTAATTAATTATTATTCTGTGTCTGATGCGTTTATTCTTCCTAGTCGCGAAGATAACTTACCTAATGTATTGTTGGAATCATTGGCTTGTGGTACGCCTGTGATTGGGTTTTCGGTTGGTGGAATAAAAGAGCATATTTTAGATTACAAAACAGGTTTACTTGCTAAAGAGATCAATGCTCAGGCTCTCTCACAAGTAATAGAAGAATTTTGTATTAATAAACATAGGTTTGATCGTGAGTATATCAAAAATTACGCAATAGAAAATTTTAGCGAGCGATTAATTGCCAACAAGTATAAAAATTTATATAATGATATTATTAATAAGGATTTACTAAATGGTTAAACTCTCTATAATTACTATTAATTTTAATAACTGTGATGGATTGAAAAGGACTATTGAAAGTGTTTTTGCTCAAAAATTTACCGATTATGAGTATATTATTGTTGATGGAGGGTCAGTTGATGGTAGTAAAGAATATATTGAAAATAAGGCTAACCAATTAGCATGGTGGGTAAGCGAAAATGACCTTGGTGTATATAATGCAATGAATAAAGGCATTGTTCGATCAAAAGGCGAGTATTTGTTATTTTTAAATTCAGGAGATTATTTATGTGATGAATTTGTATTGAGTGAATTATTTAGCAGACCTATTACACATGATATAATTTATGGTGATATATTGTGGGATATGAATGGAAATTTAAGAGAAGGTAAATCTCCTGATACATTGACCTTCGATTTTTTTACTAAGCATTCTCTTCCGCATCAAGGTTCTCTTATTCGTAAAGCATTATTTTCAACCATTGGTTTGTACGATGAAAATTTTACTATTATATCTGATTGGTATTTTTTCATCTTAGCGATTTATAAATTTAACTGCTCTTACAGTCATGTTCAATTGTCAATTTCTGTGTGTAACAGAAATGGTATAAGTTGTGATCTATCCAATTGGGATAGAATTGTTTCAGATAGACAAAAAGTAATTCAAACGCATTTTTCAGCTTTTGCTTTTGAATATGAAAAAAATATTTCTAATCGTAATGAACTGGTAGAAATTAAAAGAATGTTTTGGTATCGTATTCAAAACAGGTTGAAATCTTTATTTCCTATTTTTCAATGAAAATACTTTTCATTTCTCATGATGCTTCTAGATCAGGAGCCCCTTTATTATTACTCGATTTAATTCGGTTGCTTACTGAAAGCGGTTTATATGAATGCACTGTTTTATTAAAAAATGGAGGAGTTCTTACTGCAGAATTTGAAAAAATTGCTACTACTTTTATTTGGAACTCTCCTGATTCGAAACTTTCATCTAGGACTTTACTGCAGCGCATTTTATATCGATATTCTTCTAGACTGGTTGAGTCAAAAAGAAAGACTGAAATACTTACAATAGTTAGAAAATCTGCAGTCATTATTAATAATACGATTACGAATGGAGAACTTTTAGAAATACTAACTACCGGTTATTCTGGTTTAATTTTAAGCTATATCCATGAGTTGAAGATGTCATCTTTTCGCTTTTCAACGGATCATGCTATTAATTTGACAATTCTTTTATCTCATAGATTTATAACTCCTTCAAATGCAGTGAAACTCTATTTAGAAAACGATTACAAAGTTCAAGCTAAACATATTTTTGTACTGAACTCTTATATTCCAGAAAATAAATGGCTAATTGATACTGAATTATTTTGTAATAAGAATAAATTTATTATTGGAGGTTGTGGTACTATTGATTGGGGAAAGGGAATTGATATATTTATTTCTGTCGCACGTCATTTATTGTCTTTGAATTTTCATAAAAAATTTCTATTTATTTGGAAGGGTGGAAATGTTAATTCAATTGAATATGAAAGATGTTTTCATGATATCCAGAAATCTGGTTTAAATGATATCGTAACTTTACTTCCAGCAGATGGTAGTATGTCTTCTTTTTACAAACATATTGATATCTTTTTTCTTTCTTCAAGGGAGGATTCTTATCCTTTGGTTGTTTTAGAAGCAGCTTCTTTCGGAAAACCTATAATCTGCTTCGAAAATGCTGGAGGAGCTCCTGAATTTATTCAAGATGATGCAGGTAATATTATTCCTTACTTAGATATTATATCATTAGTAAATGTTTTGTTGGACTATCAACAAAACCCTGAACTTGTTTTTCAAAAAGGTGCTATAGCTAAAAAAAGAATGAATTTTTTGCATCAAAATAAATCATTAATTCTAGAACAATTTAAGCAACTACTTAAAACTGACCTTAATGTCCATAATTAAGTCAATCGCATTATATCTTCCTCAATATCATCCTATACCCCAAAATGATAAATGGTGGGGGAAAGGTTTTACAGAATGGACCAATGTAACTAAAGCTAAACCTTTATTTAAAAATCACTGGCAGCCAAGGTTACCTTCAGATCTTGGTTTTTACGACTTACGTGTTCCTGAATCTAGAGAAATACAGGCTATGCTTGCAAAAGAATATGGCATACATGGATTTTGTTATTGGCATTATTGGTTTGGGGGGCAAAGGCTTATAGAACGACCGTTTATTGATGTAGTGAAAACGGGTAAGCCTGATTTTCCTTTTTGTGTGGCCTGGGCTAACCAAACATGGCAAGGAACCTGGCATGGCATATCTCATAATGAGGTACTTGTAGAACAAAATTACCCTGGTGTCGATGATTATACTGCACATTTTTATTCACTAATTGATGCATTTCATGATAAAAGATATATAGAAGTTGGAGGCAAAAAATTAGTTTTTATTTTTCGACCAATGGAAATTCCTAATCCCCAAAAATTTATTGCTTTATGGCAGCAGTTAGCCATTAAAGAAGGTCTTAATGGGATTCATTTTGTAGGGATGCATATGCCAACCGATTGGGATCCCAAAATTTCTGGTTATGATGCTATGGTGCAAAATTGGTTATCAAGAGATAAGTTTAAAAAATTTACTTTAAAGCAAAGGATAGAACGAAAGTTTTTTAATGGACAAATAATTTCAATGAATCATCTAATTGAAAAATCCCCAAACATTGTATCATATATTGATTATATCAATAATTATCCTGAATTTGAGTTAAAAAATGATGAATATCCGATGGTGTATGTCGATTGGGATAATACACCAAGGGCTGGAAAGGATGGCTGGCTATTTGATGGTTCTACTCCTGATTTATTTGGTAAATTATGCACCAAAGCATTTGAACAAACTAGTAACAAAAATGAAAATGAAAAGATTGTGATTATTAAATCATGGAATGAGTGGGCAGAAGGTAATTATCTGGAGCCGGATCAAAAGCATGGTCTTGCATTTCTTAAGTCTTATAAAAATTCCTTAAATAAATTTCAAAGTTTACATTCATAGGGTAATGTTAGTTAAAGAAAAGTATCTAGTTTCTGTCATTATGCCTGTTTTTAATGCTGCAAAATATATTGAAAGAGCTGTGGAATCTGTCATTCATCTTCCTGCAACAGGAGAATTAATTTTGATAGAAGATGATTCTCAGGATAATTCATATCAAATTTGTATAGCTATTCAATGTAAATATGCTAATGTTCGAATTCTCAAACATTTTGATGGTAAAAATCATGGAGCTGCTGCATCAAGGAACTTAGGTATTTCCAATGCTAAATATTTATATATTTCGTTTTTAGATGCAGATGATTGTTATTTAAACAATCGATTTGATGTCGAAGCGCATATTTTTAAGCAATTTCCCCAGATAGACGGAGTTTATGGTGCCACCATTGCTAATTTTGAATCAGTTAAAGCAAAAGATTTGTTTGCACTTACCAATATAAATGAACTGACAACATTTACTGATATAGTTGCTCCTGAAAATTTGTTCAAGGCACTTATTTTGGGAGGGTATGGTTGTTTTCATACGAGTGGGATTACTGTTAAAAAGAAGCTACTTGAAAAATCAGGTGGATTTAATTCAAGTATTAGATACGTAGAGGATACCGAATTGTGGTATAAATTAAGCTTGCTTGGTAAAATTGTGGCAGGTAATATTTCCGAGCCTGTTTCTATGAGATGGGTTCATGAAAATAACAGTATTCATGAAAGTGAAAAAATAAAGCCATTTCGCAAACTTATGTACCAGCATATATTTAATTGGGCAATTAAAAATTCATTTTCATTCGAAGTAAAAAATTTATTATTTATGTCAATACACCGTTATGCAAATGAATGTAAATTTTCACCATTTCAATTGTTATTAAGTCTAGTACGAAATAATCCGAGTTTCGTAGTTTCCTCTTTTTTTATAAAAAAATTGCATCTTATTATACTAAAAAAAGGAAACAAATAATTAATATCAAGTGAATAAAGTTTCTGTTATTATTCCCACCTACAATCGGGCTGAATTATTAAAAGATTCTGTACTATCAGTTATAGCGCAAACTTATCGCCCTATCGAATGTATTGTTGTAGATGATGGATCAACAGATAATACCAGGGCGGTTATTGAAGATATTATTGATGTAACTGATGCTTCATTTGTCCTCCTTTATGTTTTACAATTAAAATGTGGGGCTCAAACAGCCCGTAATAGAGGCACTGCTATTGCTTCAGGTAAATACATTCAATATTTGGATTCTGATGATATATTGTTTCCTGATAAATTATCGCAACAAGTTGAATATTTGACGCTTCATACTGAATGTGATGGTGTATTTGGTGATTGGAAATGTGGTACAATAGATAATAATGAAATCATTATTGCGTATAAAAACCAAGATTTTATTTCACAAATGCTTACTGAAAAATGCATTGCTAATTTTAGTTTTTTAATGAGAAGGGAAATTGTTGGTAAAATTGGTGCGTGGGATGTTACTATTAAGCGTAATCAAGAAATTGATTTTCATTTAAGAGGCTTACTCTTTGGTGGTCACTTTAGTTACCAGCCTTTAATATGTGGTTTATGGCGTATGCACGATGGAGAGAGAATTGTGTTTAAATCTACCTTGTATGATATTGTTTTTTTTTATCAAAAATGGGAAAAGATACTTAATAAAAAAAATATTTTTAGGCAAGATGTAGCTATAAAAATTGCAAATTTATATATGTGGTTAATAGCTAAAAATAAAAATAAGCCAGTTAAAGAAATTATTATTATGTTAAAGTATGATACTCCCCAATCTTTGGACAGGTTTTGCACTTAGTTAAGAACTAAACTTGCGCGCTTCATAATAAATGATTGCGTCTTTTGTTTTTCAAATATAGCGATTTTACTTGCAATCATTTGTTTTG
>CANJDY010000035.1 GCA_947472635.1 Chitinophagaceae bacterium | reverse complement strand
CTTTTGAGTAGGCTTTTATTAATCAAGTTTTTAGTAGATGCCAATTCAGGTACATGCAGTGATATAATATCTGCTTTACTTACCAACTCCTTTAGCGTTTTGATATTGATTGCATTGCCCAAAGGAAGTTTTGTTTCCGTGTCATAATACATCACTTTCATTCCCAATCCCTCGGCCAGCACACTCAACTGGCTACCGATATTTCCGTAGCCAATAATACCCAATGTTTTTCCACGAAGTTCATAACTACCTGCTGCATCTTTGAGCCAGATTCCTTCATGGGCTGCCTTGTTTTTATCCAACACCTTTCGAATGAGTATGATAGAAGCTCCAATTACCAATTCAGCCACACTTCTTGTATTGCTATAGGGTGCATTAAAAACGGCTACTCCTTGTTTGGTTGCAGCTTTAAGGTCTACCTGGTTAACCCCAATACAAAAACAACCGATAGCCTGTAATTTTTCAGCAGCTGCCAGCACTTTGGCAGTAAGTTGGGTTTTACTCCTGATTCCAACTAAGTGAACATTTTTAATTTCTTTAATCAGTTGATCCTCACTTAAAGCCCCATTTAATTTCTTAACATTCACGTATCCAGCAGCATTAAAATACTTTACTGCCACATCACTGATGTTTTCTAAAAATAAAATATTGATTTTCTCTTTAGGATAACTGGTTATTTTTTTGTCTACCATGATTATAACTCCTTATTTTGCACAAATATATTCTATCTAAGCCTTAATATTATTATGAACCCATTTTTTTGTTCCTCCACCAATAACAAACCTACCTACTCGAAATACAGCGTTGCGCCAAAAAAACATGTAATTATTTTAATATGTATTGCTTTGCTAGCCTGCAACGTTCCTACAAAAAAAGAGAAAGAAAAGCAAATTCAATTACCCAATCCAGGAGCACTGAGCAAATTAGAGGGCGACCGCCTGCACAATGCATGTGAAGCCTGGTATGTATCTGTTTTACAATCAAAAGGCTTTAACGGTGGAATCGTGGTAGCAAAAAAAGGGAATATTATTTTTGAAGCATACAATGGTAGTATCCACTTGAATGGATCAGATCCAATGAATGACTCTTCTTCGCTTCATATCGCCTCTGTTTCTAAAACTTTTACAGCAATGGCTGTTTTGAAACTTTGGCAGGATGGAAAATTAAATATTGACGATGAATTGAGTAAATATTTCCCTTCTTTCAATTATCCTGGTGTAACTATCCGTAGTTTACTCAATCACCGAAGCGGTCTTCCCAACTATGTCCATTTTATGGAAAATATGGGGTGGAATAAACGAATAAATATAACTAACCAGGATGTCCTTGATTTTTTAATTGCAAAAAAAAGCACCTTACAAAATATTGGAAAACCAAACAGGGGATTTACCTATTGCAATACCAATTTTGCACTTTTGGCCCTGTTAATAGAAAAAGTAAGTGGAGAAAAGTATAGTGATTTTTTGCAGCAAACTTTCTTTACCCCGCTTCAAATGAAACACACATTTGTGTACAACAACAATAGGGACTCTGGCAAGGTTTCGATGAGTTACGATTATAGGGGCAAATTGATACCCTTCAATTTCTTGGACAATGTATATGGTGATAAAAATATTTATAGCACTCCGCGTGATCTATTGACATGGGACAGAGCATTAACAAGCAATGGATTATTTACCCAAAAAACATTAGACGAAGCATATACCCCTTATAGTAATGAAAAGCGGGGTATTCGAAATTACGGCTTAGGGTGGAGGATGAACAATTTTCCTTCAGGAAAAAAAATGATCTACCACAATGGCTGGTGGCACGGAAACAACGCTGCATTTATTCGATTGCTGGAAGACTCCGCTACCATTGTAGTACTGGGCAATAAATATAACCGAGGTATTTATCATGCCAAAGACCTGGCCAATTTATTCGGTAATTATTTTGGAACCGGGGAAGAAGAAGAAATGGAGGCTGAAAAATCAATACTGCCCGAATTGAAAATATCACCAGTTAAAGTTTCGAATAAAAAACTGATTCATAATAAAAGAACCGCTATCAAACACAAGCCAAAAAACAGGCTAAAGAAGAAAACTGCGAAAAAAACAAGATGATCTAACAAATAGAAAACCGCATCATGTAAGCCTACAATTCATTAATCTGCGGTTATTTAAGCTTCATTTAATAAAATATGCAGCTTTTTGCGTAAAAAATTGCCATTAACTAGACTAGAATGCGATTTTATGCAATAATTAGACTACCTTGAGTTAACATTTCGTTAATTGACACATTGTTAGAATTAAGCACTAGCTATTTTCAGCTATTCGGACTGTAATAATCGGATTTGCTTTTAACGAAGGTGTAAAAAAGGAATTGAGTAATTGAGAAGGAAGGTTTTACCCTTGAACCCAATACTAGCATTCATTGTGGGAAACTTAATAGAGCTTACACAACGTATGCAATTTTGTAAGTTATTATTAATAGACAAATTAATTACCGAATTAAAACCAAATGACCCGATTTTTCAGCCTTCTGTAGATGCGGGCATTACTGCTTTATAAATCTTTATTTTAAAACCAAAAACTAAACAAATGCGAAAATTTGCTTTTTATTTACTCATTCTTTTCCTGTCTTTTCTTTCCCTTGCGGTGAATGCACAGGAAAAAAAAGTAACCGGCACCATAGAGTCCGGAACTGACAATTCAAAAATAAGTGGAGTTACTGTTAAAGTTAAAGGTATCAACAAGTCTACTCAAACGGATGCCAATGGTGTATTTACAATTAAAGCCAATAAAGGTGATCAGTTGCTTTTTTCACATGTTGGCTATAATCCATCAAGCATACTAGTAGGCGATGGTACAAATGTTGCAATAAAAATGACTCCAACGGACCTTCAATTGGGAGAAGTTGTTGTTACAGCTATGGGGATTAAGAAGGAACGAAAGGCTTTAGGCTATTCCGTTACAGAACTGAGTGCGCTGGAATTGATGAAAAATAAAAATACCAATGTAGTCAACTCTTTAGCAGGCAAAGTGCCTGGTGTAAATGTCACACAATTTAGCGGTTCAGCCGGAGCCGGGGCATCTATAACTATTCGGGGTGGTAACTCAACATCGGAAGGAAGGCAGAACCAACCCTTATTTGTTGTCGATGGTATTATATATGATAACTCCACTTCAGTGACCGGCAATACAGGTACTGATGGTTTGTCTCGTAGTAACACCACCTACTCTAATCGTGTAATGGATGTTAACCCAGAAGATATTGAAACCTTATCGGTTTTAAAAGGTGCCGCTGCTGCTGCATTATATGGATCAAGGGCCGCTGATGGCGTTATTATTATTACAACAAAAAAAGGAGTGGATGGCACGGTAAAGGTTACTGTTGCCAGTAAAATAAGCAATTCTCAAGTAACCAAATTGCCTGAGGCTCAAAACTTATTTGCAAATGGTTCATTAGCTAGCAACGGTGTTTTAACCAAAACTTCCTACAACTCATGGGGACTTCCAATTACTTCAGCAGATACATTGTATGATAATATTGGTAATTTCTTTCAAAATGGTACGGTATATGACAACAACGTAAACGTTGCGGGCGGAACAAAGAACAGTTCTTTTTTCTTATCGGGTTCTAATTTCAAACAAAATGGTATTGTTCCTAACACCGATTATAATAAAACCACTTTCCGCTTTAATGGCGAACAGCGCTACGGGCGCCTGACATTGAATGCAAATATGGCATATTCTGTTGCCGATATCAACAGAACGTTGACCACTGCAGGATTGTATGGAAGCGGCGTTGGAAGTATGCAATCACTGTATACCTTTCCACAAACGTATAATATCAAAAATTATTTAAATGCCGATGGGTCACAACATAGGATTTATACAGGAGTAGTTGCTTTGGAAAATGATATTGATAATCCTTACTGGATCATCAATAAGGATAAATTAACCTCACAAACCAAGCGTATCACAGGAGGTATAAACGTCAATTACAAAATTACAAATTGGTGGGATGTTATTGCACGGTTGGGATATGACCAATATGGAACCAATGATTATACCTACATTTCTCCTGGTTCTGCAGTGTCTCCACTTTACCAGAATGGTCGTTTAAGCAAAGACTTGCTAAACTATACTTATGTTACCACAACGGTGATGACCAATTTCCATAAAACATTTTTTAAAGATTTTGAAACGCACCTGATGGTGGGAACTACATCGGAAAATACGAACGTTGTAGGCCAGAACCATTGGGGATACGCTTTTGTTGCACCGGGTACCATCAGTTTTAATAATATTACAACAACCAATAAATTTTTTAGTGATGGAACAACAAGAAGGCGCTTGGTAGGAGTTTACGGAGAGGCGGGCATTTCTTATAAAAATATAGCCTACCTTACTGTAACCGGCCGTAACGACCAATCTTCTACACTAGCCATACAAAATAACTCTTATTTTTATCCTTCTGCAAGTGGTTCTTTTATACTTACGGAATTACTGCCTAAGAACGATATTCTTTCTTTTGGAAAAGTACGGGCAAGCTGGGCAAGGGTTGGTAAAGACGGAAATGCGTATGCTACCAATACCTATGTAAACCCGCCAATCTCTGTTGGCGCTTTTACAGGGGTGGGCAACCAGTACTCTGCCGGTAATCCTGATTTGAAACCTGAAATTCAGGATTCATGGGAAGTAGGTGGAGAGCTTAGATTCTTTAAAGGTCGTATTGGCTTGGACTATACTTATTATAATAGTGAAACCCAAAATCAAATCGGTCAACCCCGTTTGGCACAATCCGGCGGGTTCATTTTCAGCACCCTTAATTCCGGCTCAGTAATCAACAAAGGGATGGAAATAGCAATTAATGGTAAACCAATTGTTACAAAAGATTTTACATGGGACGTTACTTTAAACTACTCTTATAACAAAGGCAGATTGGGTGCTTTCCTTCCTGGTGTAGCTTATTTCTATCCAACAGATGCTCAATTTGGAACTGTAAAAGCAGCATCAATACCAAATGGTGGTTATTTTCTTGGAATGACCGGCCAATCTTATTTACATGAACTTGACTCAAAAGGAGTTGAAATGCCCAACGGACGAAATTTGGTAGATCCTACAACGGGATTCTATAAACTTAAAACTACTAATCCTGTTGTAGGTAACCGTGAACCGGAGTTCATCGGAGGATTTAGTAATTCATTCCGGTTCAAAAAACTTTCCTTATCATTTCTTCTCGACATTCGAAAAGGCGGAGATGTGTTTAATGGTACTGAGTATGCTTTGGTTACAAACGGCTTAAGTAAAATAACCACGCTGAATAGTCGCCGACTAGTAAGTGTAACAGGTGTTAACAGCGTAACTGGAGCTGAATTTAACCAAACGTATACTGCAGACCAGAATTATACCATTGGAAGCACAACCTATTCCGGTGCATATATGATTCAGCAATATTGGCAAAACTACGCAGCCAACTCTTATAACTTTATTACTTCAGTAAATTGGCTTAAACTAAGGTCTCTTTCATTGAATTATGACTTTACTAGCATGTTGAAGAACACAAAAGTTATTAAAGGCATTTCGGTAACTGCAGTGGGCACCAATTTGTTTACCATAACAAATTATAAAGGAATGGATCCCGAAGTAAGTGCTGCAGGTGGCACAGGTGGTTCGGGCTCTACAGGTATTGATTACTTGGGCGTGCCTACAGTAAGAACTTTCACATTTGGTGTAAATATTACTTTATAATCTATAAAAAAGAAATTATGAAAAATTTAAGATATATCATATTAGGTAGCCTGCTTATTCTAGGTTCTACCTCTTGTAAAAAATGGTTGGATGTTAATACAGACCAAGATAATCCAAACAATCAAAGCGTATTGGTTCAAAACCGTTTGCCTTGGATTCAACACTTTTACCAATACAGTGCTGGCGTTACTAATTATCGTACTGCATGTATTGCCGGTGTTTATTATACCAACTCTGCTAACCCCAATACATTTAGCACAACTTGGGCATGTACGAATGGTAATTCAACTACCTCCTATCAAACATGGTTTGTAGAAGTATCTTCCAACCTAGTTGATTTGTATAGCACAGCTCAGAAACAAGGTGCTTACCATTATATGGCTGCTGCAGATGTTTTTCATGCATTGGGCTATATGCAAATGTTGGATCTATATGGAGAAATGCCTTACACACAGGCAGGTACTGGAAATCCAAGCCCAATACCTGATGATGGAAAAACCATCTATAACGGATGTATGGCAAAATTAAATGAGGCCATCGGCCTGTTCAGCCAAGCGCAGACTGCCGGAACACCTGCACTTGCTGCCGGAGATTTGTGGGGTGGAGGTGATGTAAACAAATGGATAAAAGCGTGCTGGGGATTAAAAGCCCGCTACATGATAAAATTGTCAAAAAAGACAGACTTATACAATGCGGATTCTATTCTTAATTGTTTGTCAAAAGGACCGCAATCCATTGCCGACAATTTAGTAGGACCAGGCTTCAATAATAGCACTGTAACCGATTATTTAGTTGGAGACCCTGTGGTAACAAACGGAAACTTTGACTATGCCGCCTATGGTAGCACCGTTCGTATGTCACAATACCATTATAACCTTTTGGCAAATATGCGTGGCGCGGGTATTGCTGATCCCCGTTTGAGTAAAATTGTTCCTGCTTACATGACTAATGTTAAATTAGACCCTATTACCGGTAGAGTGGCATCTTATATTTGGACTCGTTCAATAGGCGTGGATTCTTACAATCCTCAAATTGCATCAGCCCCGTTAAGTTTGACCAACCGCTTGGTGAAAGGTGGCACTACTTCTATAGCAACTGCTAGTTATGCTGCTGCAAATACAAATATAACTTATGCCATTGCCGATGCAACCGATCGTGCAAATTTTATAGCTGATCAAGTAACGGTGGGTCGTACGTTCACGACCAGCGGTAATAACGTAACAGTAACTTACAAGTTGGGGTCTTTATTCATAAACAGTACCAATTATGTACTTGCTGGTGATACGGCCTATGTGAATATGCGTAGTAGTGCTATAGCTACTTCAGGTAATCCTTTACAAGGTCAGAATGATGTTAACTGGTATCCTACAGCAGTTGCCTATACAGCAGGGGTTGTTGGTTCTACGGGTTCATACCAAGTTCGCCCTGTTTCCGACCAGGAGATTTTGACTTTCCATGAGATGAATTTCATCAAAGCAGAAGTGTACATGAGAAAAGGTGACCTTCTAAATGCTTATACGGCCTATATAGCAGGTATCCAGGCACATTTGAATATGATGCAGGCTAAGCTAACTTCTTGGCAAAGTACCTATGGTACAACTAACCCTGATATGACCCCTATGAATGCCGCAGCTATTAGTTCCTATCTCGCCAGTGCAGCAGTTGGATCAGCAGGAACGCTTACAATGGCCGACATCATGCTACAAAAATACATTGCCATGGGTTGCAGTGTTGAAAACTGGAATGATATGCGCAGGTTTAACTTTAGTGCCGGTAATGTAGGTAGTTTTGGGGTTGTATACCCAGGCTATCAACGTGGCCCATTATTTACAGGTGGAGCTCAATTGACAGGAACTTCCCCTTCAGATCCTAGGTATTGGATTCGCCGCTACGCACTTCCGCCTACCTACGAAATAAATTACAACTCCATCAATACACTTGCATTAAACCCCCATGCTGTTGATGCGAATATCTGGAGCATGCCTATTTGGTGGGATTGTGCAACAGATGCTGAATATTATGGATACCTTAAAAAGTAAAATACTATACTGTAGTAGCCTGAAAAGGCTGCAATAGGTTCAATTGTATTTTTTAAAATATAAAAGCAAAGCCGCTCCAAAAGTAATTGGGGCGGCTTTGTAAATTTGGGTATTTTATATTTGAAAAATCCATTTATAACAAAGACAAAAAACGATTTTCGTTGACCTGTTTTATCAAAAAAAGCACATAACAATAGAAGGGAAGATGCCCACAAAATCTGCAATCAACATAGCTCCGATGCTATTACAGGTATCTTGAATTTTGATTGCACCAAATAAACTGCTACCAAGGAATTTCTTTACCAATTCTTCAATTCGGGTTTGAACTTTTAGAAGATCCATTATAACCAACGCCAATCAATAAAAATTATAGTAAAAAATGAAATCGTTTATCCAAAAAATAAATAACAAAGTGCAATGGAAGTAATGATTCCTACAAGATCGGCCAACAGCATGGCTCCTACTGCATAGCGAGTATTCTTTACTGATACTGCTCCGAAATAAACTGCGATCACATAAAAGGTGGTATCGGAAGAACCCTGTAAGATACAAGACAAGCGCCCTGCAAATGAATCGGGTCCAAAGGTTTTCATACTATCCACCATGATACCCCTGGCGCCGCCTCCACTAAATGGTTTGATTAAAGCGGTTGGTAGCCCATCTACAAAACGGGTATCAGCGCCAAAAAAAGTAAACATGGTTTTTATCGCCTCTATTACAAAATCAAAACTACCACTGGTTCTCAACATACTGATGGCTACCAGCATCCCAACCAAATAAGGTATGATTCTAATGGCAGTTTCAAATCCACCTTTTGCCCCTTCGACAAATGCATCAAATACGTCTATTTTTTTATACCATGCCCCGGCAATAATCAGCAGAAAAATAAACAGAATTAACCCGCTGCTTAAGGATCCTGAAAATAATTGAACTGCATCCGTATTCAATGACCGAATATATACTACTAACAAGGCGATGATCGATGAAATACCCAACACCCAGGTGATAATAACTGGTTGAAATAATTTGATCTTTTGTTTATATCCAACGATGGTCATTGCTGCGAGAGTAGCAACAAAAGTAGCCATCATGCAGGGGATGAAAATATCCATAGGATTGGCTGCCTTGGCTGCCGAGCGAAAGGCAATAATACTAACAGGAATTAAAGTAAGCCCGGATGCATGCAAACACAAAAACATAATCTGTGAATTGGAGGCAACTGATTTGTTTGGGTTGATTTCCTGTAAGCTTTCCATTGCTTTGATTCCAAAAGGAGTAGCCGCATTATCTAAACCGAGTAGATTGGCCGAAAAATTCATCAACATATGTCCCATAGCAGGATGCCCTTTAGGAATATCAGGGAATATCTTTGAAAAGAAAGGTCCAATAATTCTGGATAAAAACCTTATCCCACCCGCTTTTTCAGCAATAGATAAAAATCCCATAAACAATGCCAAAAAACCGACTAGCTTTAAACACAATGTCACCGCTGTCTGACAGGTTTCCAAAATCCCATCTGAAGTCTGTATTCGGTAGGACAGACCCTCCCCTACTTTAATTCCCCTTTCCCCATTACTAGCCTGAGTATCTACCTGTACATTATTTTTTGTGCCATCCAATGCCCCGGCAATCGATGTGCTTTTGATTTTAATGGTGTCGCCGGATTTCCCAGTGACCATATTTGAAAAGATGGCTTTATGGGATGGAGAAAAGATTGCTAAACCGCTAGCAGTGACAATTGCAATAATGATAAATGCCGACCAAATTCGACTCAGTGCCATAAGGATGATTTATGAAATAAATATTGAAAATTAAGTATTAAATACCAAAATACAGCTTTCCCTTCAATATCTACTGCCAATTCAAACACTCCCATGATCCAAATACCCAATCTTCAAATTAACCCATTACCTTTGCACACGTTTAAAAATCAAAAAAGCACTTCAAAAAATGGCATTACAAGCAGGCATCGTAGGATTACCCAACGTAGGAAAATCAACTTTATTCAATGCAGTTAGCAGTAGTGCTAAGGCACAGGCTAGCAATTACCGGTTTTGTACCATTGAACCCAACACGGGTTTGGTAAATGTACCTGATCCAAGAATGGATAAATTGGAAGAACTTGTACAACCGATTCGCACAGTTCCTACACAAATTGAAATTGTAGATATCGCAGGCCTAGTTCGTGGAGCCAGCAAAGGCGAAGGATTGGGAAATAAATTTTTAGCCAATATCCGTGAAGTGGATGCCATCATTCATGTGATCCGTTGTTTCGAGGATGAAAATATATTGAGGGAAGAAGGTGCTATCAATCCCATCAGCGATAAAGAGATTATTGAAACCGAATTACAATTGAAGGACCTTGATAGTGTAGAAAGGAAATTATCTCGCATGGAAAAAATGCTGAAGACTGGAGATGCAAAGATGAAATTGGAATACGATGTATTGCTTCAATGCAAAGAGCAATTAAATAAAGGAAAAAGTATCCTTTCCATGAATTTGGGAAAAGAAGAAAAAGCAGCTATCGCCGAAAATTTTTTACTAAGTGAAAAACCCGTTCTATATGTGGCCAACGTGGATGAAGCATCCATGCATACCGGTAATAAATATTCAGATGCATTGATAGAAGCGGTCAAAAACGAGGGCGCGCAAGTAATCATAATGACCAATGCCATTGAAGCGCAGATCGCAGAGTTTGACAACCCCGATGACAAGACTATGTTTATGGAAGAATATAAGATGACAGAACCGGCCTTAGACCGCTTGATTCACTCTACTTATAAATTACTGAACCTGTCTACTTATTTTACTGCCGGTGTACAGGAGGTAAGAGCCTGGACGATCCACCAAGGATGGAAAGCACCGCAAGCTGCTAGTGTAATTCATACCGATTTTGAAAAGGGATTTATCAAAGCGGAAGTGATTTCATACGATGATTTTATCACCTACCAATCAGAAGCCGCCTGCCGCGAAAATGGCCGTTTAAGAATTGAAGGAAAGGAATATGTAGTGCATGATGGAGATGTAATGCATTTCAGGTTTAATGTATAAGTAAGTTGCTGATTCGTTTCTCTCAAAACAAATTCAATTCAACGAATGGAGCTATCCTGCTTTATATTCATGCCCACCCCTAGTAGGTGAATTATTTATGAAAATGCTTAATTCGTTTAAATTTACCTCGGCAAATAATAAATGGGTTTCTATCTAGTTACCATTCTCCACTATCGGCTATATTCCTTTATTCAAGTAACTAATAAGTTGGGGCTGACTCAATTTGTTAATTTTGATTAGGTTTCAGAGCAATTATATAACTTTAGCAATTATTACTAAATCCTTTTACTTAAACTAATTTCCACACCATCATGATTCGCGCCATTGCTTGCTTCAGGGCCCTGGTAATTTTTTCCAGCCTTTTTATTATTTTTTCTTCCTGTTCCAAACGCTCCGGTGATCCAAGGATATTGGTATTCACTAAAACAACCGGTTACCACCATGAATCTATTGTAGCGGGTACCGCTGCTATTGAAAAGTTGGGTACACAACATAGTTTTCATGTAGACACCACCTCTAATGCGGACATGTTTACAGAGGAAAGCCTTGAAAAATATGCCGCCGTAGTATTTCTAAGTACTACGGGTGATGTGTTGAACCATTACCAGGAAGCCGCATTTGAACGGTATATCCAATCAGGGGGTGGTTATATGGGTATTCATGCGGCGGCCGACTGTGAGTATGATTGGGGATGGTACGGCCGACTTGTGGGCGGATATTTCTTGAGTCATCCAGGAATCTCAGACACATTCCATAGTATTCAACCCGGTGTACTAAACATAGTTGATACGCAACATATTTCAACCAAGCATCTATCAAAACAATGGAAGCGAACAGATGAGTTTTATAGCTTTAAGCAATTGAATAAAAGTGTTAAGGTATTGATCACCATCGACGAAAAATCATACCATGGTGGCAAAAATGGTGAGTACCACCCAATGGCTTGGTACCATGAATATGATGGAGGCAGGGCATTTTATACCAATCTGGGACATACCACGGAAAGTTTTTCTGAACCCGCCTATCTTACCCATATCTTAGGAGGAATACAATATGCCATTGGAGAAAATAACAAACTGAATTATTCAAAAGCTATCACTCCTAAGCTTCCCGATGAAGCACGTTTTACCAAAACAATGCTGGTAACCGGCCATTTTTATGAACCAACAGAAATGACCATCTTACCCAATCTTGACATATTGGTAGTACAACGTAGGGGCGAGATTATGATCTATAAACACGGAGATTCTACGATCAGGCAAGCAGGATTTTTAGCTGCCTACCATAAAGCTGACAATGGAGTCAATGTAGAAGAAGGTGTACTTGGACTTAAAGCAGATCCCGATTTTAAAAACAATCATTTCGTATACATTTATTATAGCCCCGTTGATACGTCGGTTAACCGATTATCTCGTTTCAAGTTGGAAAATGATAAAATTGATATGGCATCTGAAAAAATTGTGCTGCAACTATATTCGCAGCGCCAAATTTGCTGCCACACAGGAGGATCTATTGCTTTTGATAAAGATGGTTTATTATGTGTTTCCACTGGTGATAATTCTACCCCTTTTGACGAGGCAAAACAACCTTTTGTCAACAATGGATATGCGCCATTGGATGACCGTCTGGGCCACGAACAATATGATGCCCGCCGCACTTCAGGTAATGCCAATGACCTTCGCGGTAAAATTTTACGCATCCGAGTAAAAGCGGATGGAACTTATGAGATTCCAGAAGGGAACCTATATCCAAAAGGAACGGCTGGTACTCGTCCAGAAATCTATGTTCAGGGCAATCGAAATCCTTACCGCATTTCAATTGATCAGAAAAATAATTTCCTCTATTGGGGGGAAGTGGGACCAGATGCAGGCGTTGATAGTTTTGGAGTTAGAGGCCCTAGAGGATATGATGAAATCAACCAAGCAAGGAAAGCTGGCTTCTTTGGCTGGCCCCTTTTTGTGGGCAATAATTACCCTTATTATGCTTACAATTACGGAACCGGTAAAACAGGTGATATATTTGACCCCGCAAAACCTATCAATGCTTCTCACAATAATACAGGAATACAACAATTACCACCTGCACAACCTGCCTTTATTTGGTATCCGTATGCAGATTCCAAAGATTTCCCACAGGTAGGAACCGGTGGGCGAAATGCAATGGCAGGTCCGGTTTATTACACCGACATGTTTCCCTCCGACACCAGAATGCCCGATTATTACAACAAAAAATTATTTGTGTATGATTGGATCCGCGGTTGGGTCAAAGCAGTTACCCTTTTACCCAATGGTGACTTCGACAAAATGGAGCCATTTATGGAAAATACTAAATTTAACTCCCTCATCGATATGGAGGTGGGACCAGATGGTAAATTATATCTGCTAGAATATGGCAATGGCTGGTTTAACAAAAATCCGGATGCAGGACTTTCTAGGATTGATTTTAATCCCGGTAACCTTGCACCAAAAGTAAAAGATTTTGTGGTAGACAAGACTTCGGGAAGATTGCCGCTAACCATTACGGCTACTGTAAGTGCTATTGACCCCGAAAAAGACAAAATGAATTATGTATGGGATTTGGGGAAT
>CANJDY010000034.1 GCA_947472635.1 Chitinophagaceae bacterium | reverse complement strand
GCTAAGCATTACGCCCTTGCATGACAGGGTGATTGTAAAACCAGCAGCTGCAGAAGAAAAATCTGCCGGTGGAATCATTATTCCTGATACTGCAAAAGAAAAGCCACAACGTGGAACAGTACTTGCAGCAGGCCCCGGTAAGAAAGACGAACCGGTAACAGTAAAAAATGGCGATACCGTATTATATGGTAAATACGCTGGAACTGAAATCACGATTGAAGGTATCGAATACCTCATCATGAGAGAAAGCGATATTTTGGCTATCGTATAAGTGCCAATCAATCAAAATGGAAATGTGCGAATGCATTTTCAAATCTTTTAATTTTCAAATTTTCAAATTAAGTATATGGCAAAAATGATATTCTTCGATATTGAGGCCCGCAATAAAATGAAAAAGGGTGTTGATACTTTGGCTAATGCAGTTAAGGTAACTTTAGGACCAAAGGGTCGTAATGTAGTAATTGAAAAAAAGTTTGGCGCTCCCCAGGTAACCAAAGATGGTGTTACAGTTGCTAAAGAAATTGAATTGGAAGATCCAATTGAAAATATGGGTGCTCAAATGGTGAAAGAAGTAGCGTCAAAAACTGCAGACATTGCTGGTGATGGTACTACTACTGCTACTGTGCTTGCCCAAAGCATTATCAGCGAAGGCTTGAAAATGGTTGCAGCTGGTGCTAATCCAATGGATTTAAAACGTGGTATCGACAAAGCGGTAAGAGCCGTAGTTGAAAATCTTGCTGCACAGAAAAAAGATGTTGGTAGCAACAGTAAAATGATTGAGCAGGTGGCTACTATTTCTGCCAACAATGATAGCGAAATCGGTAAGTTAATTGCTCAGGCAATGGCTAAAGTTGGTAAAGAAGGTGTTATCACTGTAGAAGAAGCAAAAGGAACAGACACTACAGTTGATGTAGTAGAAGGTATGCAGTTTGACAGAGGGTATATCTCTCCTTATTTCGTAACCAATAGCGAAAAAATGCAGGCTGAATTACAAAATCCTTTTATCTTAATTTATGATAAAAAGATTTCTGCAATGAAAGATATCTTGAGTGTGTTGGAAAAAGTTGCTCAAAGTGGTCGTCCTTTAATGATTATTGCCGAAGATCTAGATGGAGAAGCACTAGCTACTTTAGTGGTAAATAAATTACGCGGCACTATCAAAGTGGCTGCAGTAAAAGCACCAGGATTTGGTGACAGAAGAAAAGAGATGTTGACTGATTTGGCTATATTAACTGGTGGTACAGTTATCAGCGAAGAATTAGGAAACAAATTAGAAGCGGTTGAATTGACTTCATTGGGTCAGGCTGCATCGATTTCAATTGATAAAGACAATACTGTTATCGTAGGTGGTAAGGGTAAAAAAACTGAAATTGTTGGTCGCGTGAATCAAATCAAGGCACAGGTAGAAAATACCACTTCTGATTATGATAAAGAAAAATTGCAAGAGCGTTTGGCTAAATTAGCTGGTGGTGTAGCTGTATTATACGTAGGTGCTGCAACTGAAGTAGAAATGAAAGAAAAGAAAGATCGTGTAGACGATGCTTTACACGCAACTAGGGCTGCCGTTGAAGAAGGTATTGTTCCAGGTGGTGGAGTAGCTTATATCCGTGCTATTGCAGGTTTGGAAAAATTAAAAGGCGCTTTGAATGCAGATGAAGCAACTGGTATCGCGATTGTTCGTCGTGCTATTGAAGAACCATTGCGCCAAATTGTTGCCAACTGTGGTATTGAAGGTTCAATTGTTGTGCAGAATATTAAGGAAGGCGTGGGAGATTATGGTTTTAATGCGCGCACTGAAGTATATGAAAATATGTTCAAGGCAGGTGTAATTGATCCTACCAAAGTGGCTCGTGTAGCACTTGAAAATGCAGCTTCTATTGCAGGCATGTTGTTAACAACAGAGTGCGTAATCGCTGATCGTCCTAAGGAAGAAGCAGGTGGTGGTCATAGCCATGGTGCTCCTGATATGGGCGGAATGGGCGGTTATTAATACAGTACATTGCTCAAAATACAAAAAAGGTCCCCTTCATATATGGAGGGGACCTTTTTTTACGCCTTTGATATGACTGAAAAAAGCTAATTTTATCTATATTAAAATTCAATCTAACATATGTCAACAGCTTCATTAAAATTTTCACTACACGAGGACTGGGTAGTGGTTCTACTAGGATTTATAATTATTGTGTTGGCAATAGTAGGTGTTAGGCCGGCAAGTCCCATGTATAGTTGGAGTACAACTAGTGAACTACAAGATAAAATATTCCAATTGGCCAATCTATCAACAATAGGCGTGCAATTTTTAATGGTAATATTCATCGCTCTAGTTGGAGCAGTATTGACAGGCAAGTCTGTAAAATATTTCTTATTCTCTTTCCCCCTGGTGTACGTAATTACTATTATTGCACTGATAGTGGCTGGAAATAAGGAAGTCAAAGCATACAATCTGGAAGCTGTTATATTTAGTCTGGGTATCGGGTTGGTGATTGGCAATATGTTTACCTTACCTCAATGGTTCCGTTCCGCCCTGTCAACTGAATTGTTTGTGAAAATTGGTTTGGTAATTCTCGGCACCAGCATCATATTTTCAGATATTTTAAAAGCAGGTTCTTATGGATTACTGCAGGCATTGATTGTAGTTGTTTCAGTATGGTATGTTGCTTTTTGGTTGTGCAAAAAAATGAAAGTGGATAGTGAGCTTACCATGATGATAGCCAGTGCAGTTTCTATTTGCGGTGTGTCTGCCGCCATTGCAACGGCCGGGGCAATCAAGGGGGATACAAAAAAATTATCCTATGTAATTTCGTTGGTATTAATCTGTGCCATTCCAATGATGATAGGAATGCCTTATCTAGCACATTGGATGGGGCTTTCGCAGGCGGTTACTGGAGCCTGGCTGGGTGGCAGTATCGATACCACTGGAGCGGTGGTTGCCTCCGGAACAATGGTTGGGGAGGAAGCCCTGAAAATAAGCACCATCGTGAAATTTTCTCAAAATGTATTGTTAGGTATTGCAGCTTTCGCCATTTCTGTTTATTGGACCTATCAAAAAAATGCAGCCAATGGTGAAATAGAAAAACCAACCCTAAAAGTGATTTGGGAGCGGTTTCCAAAATTTGTACTGGGCTTTGTTGCTGCTTCGCTATTATTTTCATTTGTATTGAAAACTGATACTATTGCAGGCGTAAAGGATGGGCTAAAAAACATTCAGTCCCTTTGGTTCGTGTTGGCTTTTACCAGTATTGGACTTGAAACAAAATTCAGTGATTTAATGAAGGTGGAAAATAGAAAGCCGATGTACGCATTTTTACTGGCTCAATTATTCAATGTATTGTTGACACTTGCAGTTGCTTATCTTTTGTTCAGATAAGAATGTCAATAACTCATTTATCAGCTCCTATATGTTTGATATCTTTTCGTAGTTATCTTGGCAGATTGAGTCTTATTTCTTGTAAATTAGTTTAGGAGAATTAAGTTATCAAATAGTATTAATAAAAAAAGTGCAGAAAAAATTTCTGCACTTTTTTATTGTATGATTTCTAAAGTAATCGGAAACTTTGCTTTTGCGGTCATTAGTTCAAACTCACCATCTCTACATCTGGTTTTGATTCATCCGTTAGTTTTACCTTGCCACGGTCATGGCGTACAACCCTTGAAAACAAAGAAATTTCTTTATCAAACAAAAACCGGAAAAATAATTTGGTCCAAGAAGTGTGGAAAAATAAAGAATTGTAAAAAGAAGGGGCGCCTTCCCTTATTTGAGGTAGCCGGTTCCAAGGTACAGATGGAAAATCATGGTGCTCATTGTGAAAGCCTACATTAAAAGCCACTGCATTTAGTGGTCCATAATAACTATAGGTTTCCTGCTCACCATGGGTTAAATAATGTTCCTGAATCCACCGGGCACCCAAGGGATGTAATCCTACTGAAAAGAAAAAACTCAACAATAAAAAAGCGAAGGCTTTGGGGCCAAGAAGAAATACAATGAGGAAAGAAAAAGTTATTTGCACCGCCCAATTTAGCGCCACCCAGCTATCAAATGGTTTGATTTCTTTGAGCCGGTTGATTCTAAATACCTGAAATAAAGGATAAAATAATAACCACAAAACTTTTCCAATAAAATAATTGTTGATTAGCTTAGCTTCCCATTTATTGGGCAAATCAGCATCTAGTTCGTGTACGCCCTGAAAAGAGTGGTGCTTGATATGGTACCTTTCAAAGGAAACTGAGCTGGGAAAAATCTGGGGAATATTGGCAAAAATGCCCGCCAGTCGGTTAGCTTCCGGTTTTTTGAATAATAATCGGTGGGCACATTCGTGTATCATTACAAACAGGGCATGGTCTGCAAAAGCCCCTAATAAATAGGCAGCGCCCACTACAATCCACCAGGATTGAGCGCTTACCAATCCAGCCATTATCACCTGAAAACTTACCAAGCCGATGATGGCAATAATAGTTAACGGATTTTTTCCAATTAGTTTCCTTATGCCAGGATGCTGTTGAAGGATTTCTTTGGTTCTGATACGATGTGGCTCAGATAATTCGGAGAACACAAAATTATTTTTCTGACTCATTACTGGAAATATATTGAATTTTTAAATTAAACTCCTTTATTGATTCATTTATTATCCTTCCATTGAATGATTTGTTCAACAATAAAAGTTATTTAGGTGAATGAAACCGAGTCCTTTCTACATTATCTTTTAGTTATACATTACAAACAATTCAGTTATGTTTATTTTCCCCTTCTTGCTTTAGGCAGGTTATACTGCTGCATTTTTAATAATTACTTGTTTTGATTAGGTCTTTATGTATACAAAGCTAATTAAGCAAATTTAATCAATTAGTACATTGCCTGACAAATGAATCAATGCGACATAATAATAAGTTCTCCGGTTGCATAGGCAGGCATTTTATTTTGTTTGCACAAGGTTACCTTTCTGTTAGTAGGAATGCCCTGAAATGTTGTAAAATTCCTCTTTTTATCAAATGAATAATAAAACGGTATTATTCTATTGATAGCTCCTGGGGCTATCAATTTTAACATATGCAATTGCCCCTGCCTGTTTATTTTGAAAGAATTTATCGCTTAATTTATAAAAACTAAGTTTAAATTTCCAGTTTTTCCAATATTAGCAATGCCTCCATTAGTTTATTCCAAGCTAACTGCCATTCTTCTTTCGCGATATGAATTTTTTTATGATGGTCGCTATCTGTACTTCCTTTTTCAACCATGTAAACTTCTAGTTTTTCAAGGGCTTCTCGGTTAAGTTCTGCCAGTTTATTTTTAGTGTCCATAAGTTATGTTTTTATGTGTTCAAAAGGTACGGATAATAAATTGCCTTTACAATGGCTTATTTGACTGTAATATTGATTGATGTAAAAGATAAAACACCCGTTCATCCATTCAAAAAACCACTACTTATAAGCTGTGAAGCACTACATTTGCATTAAATAATTTTCTATGAAAAAAATATTGTTTTCTTTTTTGATTATCGTTGTATCTGTTAGCGCATTTGCACAACAAGAAATTAATATTACTGATGCAGCAAAGCATGAGGGAGATTCTGTAACCATCTGTACCAAGATATTTGGCGGTCGCTATTTTGAAAATGGCAAAGGAGCTCCTACACTGCTTAATGCGGGTGCGCAATACCCGGATGCCCCCCTAACCATCGTTATTTTTGGAGAAAATAGAATAGCCTTTACGAATAAGCCTGAGGAGTATTATGTAACGAAAAATGTATGTGTAACTGGCCGAATCACCTTGTTTAAGGGCAAACCACAAATTGTACTGGCTAGGGAAAAGGATATAGTTTTGAAGCCCTGATTATTTGATTGCCTACTTTATTGTGGCAATTGTAGGCTCAGTTCAATTAATTTTATAGTAGAATTCTTTGTATAATTTAAAACAAATAAAATGGCATCAACAAAAATTACAGTAAACAGTAACGGTTCTATTAAAGTAGAGGGTGATTTTGAGATTGTAGACAAAGCAGGAAATAGCTATGATTTGGGTGGAAGGGAAGTAGTGGGCCTTTGCCGCTGCGGCTTATCAAAGAACAAGCCTTATTGCGATGGCGCCCATAATGGTCATTTTGAGCATGATGCACAAGCATTTTCTTTGCCTCCTAAGAAAACGAATTAAATAGGGTGAATGGTCAATGGTGAATGGGCAATCTTGCGTAGGTAATTTAAAATCTATTCCCGATTACCCATTCACCATCCTCATTGACTCTGTTGCCATTTTCTGGTTAAACTCAAAGGCTAATTGCTTATGGTTTACGATGTCTACAATGGTGCCAATCAAACAGAGGCCCCCTGTAAAAAAATAGAGGATACCCATGCCTATTTGTCCTACCACAAAGCGTTGAATACCGCTTGCTCCCACAAATCCCAATAGGCAACAAAGTAGAATGGTGTCCTTTTTTTTACGCTTGCTATTATAGACCGCAATGAACAATTGTAATTTATCCTCTTGCAAACCGGCAGTAATCGATTGCAGAAAAAATAATTCATCCTGTTCTATTGCCGGAATTTGTATCATTAAATTAGTGTTCATAAGGTTGAGTTTACTACTATTGAAAGATACCATTTAATTGCTGATGAAAAAAATTATTGATTGTGAGGCAAGGGGTTTTTGTTGCTTATTTTTCGATATTTCAAGATGCCTAATTGGTATATTCTAAAAAAAATAATTACCACTGCAGGCAGACCCATCCAGTGTGATTGATAAGATTGCCAAAATTGAAAGTGGAGTGCATGGTGTATAGAGTGACCGATACCACAGCCAGGACAGTGATTGAATCCTATGAATCTGAAAACACAAAGCGTAGCTTGGTTTGATTCAGTATTCATGAAAAAAATTAATACCATTCCAGAAATCCAAAAAATAATTTCCAGGTTTCCCCCAATCTTTTTTTTTAAGTGTAGAAATACAGAGGATAAATTCATGTATCGTGTAGGTTATTCTTTTATAGAATCTTCTTCTCCTTCTTTTGCAATGTTCCTGTTATCTGGTAGCCTTCCTCGCTTGTAAATGATCAATCCATTTAAAAAATTGCGCAGTACTTGATCTCCTGCCTCTACATATCCGGGTTGGTCCTCATTTCTGAATAGGTCCCCCAAAGCCCCCTTGGTCATTTCAAAATCAACTAAAGCAAGTATTTTTATAATATCATCGTTTCGCAGCGAAAGGGCTACCCTAAGTTTTTTTAAAATATCATTATTGCTTAACATGGCATGCCTTTTTTAAGAAGTGATTTTTTATAATAAATTATCGAAATATAACTGTTCCTAGTATCTTAGTTAAGTCAATTTCCATTTGTTTTAAGTGCTGGTGTATCTGTAGTAAAACCATCTGTTCTTCAGCTACCTGTGTTTTTTCAAGGTCTCGTTGATTTTCGTCCATTAGCCTTTTTATCTTTCTCAGTTTAAGGTAATTTATGGTGCTGAATACTTCCTCTTTGTAAAGATCTTCCCGGCTTTCAATTTTACCCTCATATACTTCCTTCCAATTTGGACTTATTTCATGATCGTAGTCCATTACTTGAATGGCCAGCTGACGCAGTACGTTGTCTTCGTGGTAAGTAAAAGTCTTAGCAGTTGGTTCTAATCCTTCATCATACCAGGTTTTGTAGGTTTTGATTAGGGTAATTAGGTTTTTATTGTCGATAAGTTCTTCTAGTTGATTTTCTGCAATTTCTGTAAATACATGATCTGCTACTCGCTGCTGTTCATCCCATTGTTTGAGTCCGAATTCAAGTAAACTTCTAACCATTGCCCTTTCGTGCGGTTCATCTTTATAGAGTAATGCTACGGCATCATCTTTTATTTCAAAAGGTTGGCTATTGTCTACTGTAGGCTGATTGGCCGATTCGCGGCTGGTCCTAGATTCTTCTTTGTTTACTTTTTCGCGGATAAATTTATTAACCAATGCATGCAATCCGGTTTCTTCAATTTTAAGCAGTTCTGCGCATTGTTTGATATAATCCTGTTGCTTAGTAAAATCTTCTGCCTTATTAATTTTGGAGATGGTTTCAGCTACTTGGTTGACTACTGCCGATTTTTTATTGCTGTCCGCACCTGCATCCTGAAGCATTACCCCCAATTGAAAAAGTATAAAATCTTTTTTGTTTTCCGCCACAAATTGGGAGAAGGCGGCGGGACCCACTTTATTGACATAACTATCTGGATCTTCTTTGTCAGGTATCAGCACAAGCTTTACATTGAGACTTTCCTCCAGTGCGAGGTCGAGTCCCCGAAGTGCGGCTTTGATACCGGCACTATCGCCATCATAAATAATGGTTAGGTTATTGGTGTATTTTTTTACCAATCTAAGCTGGTCAGGGGTAAGGGAGGTGCCTCCGCTGGCGACTACATTTTCAATACCTGCTTGGTGAAGCGATACCACATCCGTATAGCCTTCTACTAATAAACACTCATCCGCTTTGTCAATGGCCATTCTTGCAAAATAGCTGCCATATAAAATTTTACTTTTTACATAAATTTCATTCTCTGGGGTGTTGATGTATTTGGGTGCACGATCATTTGTTTTTAAAATCCGGGCACCAAAGCCCAACACTTTACCACTTTGATTGTGGATCGGAAAAATAATTCTCCCACGGTAATTATCTACAGGCTTTTCATCTCGAATAGCTACCAGTCCGCTTTTTTGTAGCAATTCCACATTGTATTGTGCATTAATAGCTGCCTGGGCAAAATTGTCTCGCCCCTCGGGGTTAAAGCCCAATTGAAATTTCTTAATAATTTCTTCTCTAAACCCCCGTTGCTTTAAGTAGCTTAATCCAATATCCTGCCCATCTTCATTATTGAATAAATAGTCACTGAAAAATTTTTGTGCAAAGCCATTGATGATAAATAAGCTATCGGCACTAAGTTGCTGCAATTTTTGCTCGGGGGTGGTTTCTGTTTCCTCTACATCAACATTGTACTTCTGAGCAAGCCAGCGAAGGGCTTCCACATAACTGTATTTTTCATGCTCCATCAAAAAGCCGATGCTATTGCCACTGCGTCCACAACCAAAGCATTTGTATATCTCCTTTGCTGGGGATACCGTAAAGGAAGGTGACTTCTCATTGTGAAATGGGCATAACCCTAAATAACTAGTGCCTCTTTTTTTTAATTTAATAAAGGAGCCAATAATGTCAATAATGTCAATCCTGCTGAGGATCTGTTGTATGGTATTTTGTGATATCAATTATTTAAATCGGATGTCTGTTTGGGGCAAATGTACCAAATGTTAACAGCCATACGCTATCCTCCCCCTAAATTTTACTGAATGGGGGGTATTTTAATCAATTTGAAGCAGATTTGCGAAATTTTAACGCTGATTGAATTTGAATTAGGAACAAACTAATACCTTTGTCACCTAAAATATAATAAAATGACTAAGTTTTTCTTTTTAGTTCTTTTTTCTTCAGTGGTATTCTCCCTTGAAGCACAGGATATTAAAGACATTAGAAACTACAGTGTTCTCGGGCAAACGCAAAAAGGAAAAGATGCCGTGGATAAATTTTTGACTGTCCCAAAAAATGTCTTAAAACCAGAAGGGTGGTTTTATAAGGGGGTATTTTATAATGAGGCGTCAAAGGATTCTACCAAATCGGCCATTCAAAGTGGCGAAATGAAGGCAACTGCTTTTGCGGCATTAAAAAAATACCGTGAATTAGATCCTAAGTCGACCCTACTGGAGGAAAGGAATAATTCTTACATTTATGACTTGTATGTTGGCTATTATTCTGATTTGGGGGTAAAAGCCTATCTCGCCAAGGATCCTGCTTCCGCATTTGATAATTTCAAAAAAGCTTTGGAAATACATGATTATATAGCCTCCAATCACCTAATTGGTAACAATGGCTTTAAATTTTCTGCCCTCGACACGATGTTGACTTTATATTCTGCCATTGCTGCTTCAGAGGCAAAAATGGTAGATGATGCGGCTGAATATTACAAGAAAATAACGGATGCAGACATTTCAGATCAACAGTATATAGATGCTTACCAAGTATTGGCAGAGCGTTACAGAAATAAAAAAAATAAGGTAGCTTTCGAAGAAATCATTGCAAAGGGAAAAAAATTGTACCCCAATAATATTGAATATTGGACTGCTATGCAAATCGAAGAAGCTACTGAAGGAATAGGAAAACCTGAGATTTTTTCGAGGTATGAAGAGTTGATGGTAAAGCTTCCAGGTAATTACACATTACCCTATAATTATGGGGTGGAACTTTATCGCTACATCTATTCAGATTCGATGCAGAATACCAATACTACTGAGTATAAAAATAAATTACCAGAGGTGATGCAAAAAGCCATTAATATCAAAAACACCTTCGAAGCCAATTTCTTATTAGCCAATTTTTATTATAACAATTCCATTGACATTTCGGAAGAAGCTAGGAAATTGAAAGGGGTTAAGCCAGAAGATTTAAAAAAGAAGAAGCAAATACAGGCTCAGTCAGATCTAACCATGGCCCAGGCGATACCTTTTGCAGAAGCTGCGGTTTCATTGTTTGCTGCAATTACTAAACCCAAAAGTTCCGAAAAGATAAACTGTAAACAGTCGCTCGTGATTTTAAAAAATATTTATGAGGTTAAAAAAGATACCGAAAAAATAGCTATTTATGATGCTAAGATCAAAGAACTGGAATAAATTATTTTAATTATTTAAAAAGGCAGCTTGTTTTCAGCAGGCTGCCTTTTTAGTTTTAAACATCCTATCTATGTATTCCAATAGTTAATTAATTACATAGAAAACTCTCTGGAGCGTACTAAAACTTCTTTAACTCTTTTACTAGCATATTGGCTATGATGGAATATCCTTTATCAGAAGGATGGAGCCCATCGTAGGTTATATCGATTGCATCAACGGGGTAGGGATAGTCATCTGTTGCTGGATTAAAAGGAATTCCAATAAAGGACGGGTAAGGGTAGTTTTTATAGTAACCTGAGATGGGTTCTTTTAAGCGCTTGTATTTTACCATTTTTTCTTGGCGTAAACTTCTTGTTTGGTAAAGGTCAACGAGTGCAAAATGTTCGTATCGAGCGATGGAATCAATGGCGCCTGCGAATTGAGCAAGCATTTGCCCCTGCTTTTCTTTGTAGGAACCGTACGCATTGTTTTTCATGTTATTCAGGTATACAAAGTCTCCCCGCTGCATAGGAGTAATCAAAATGATTTTAGCTTCTTTATTCAAGCTGCGAATCTTATTGATGAGAATGCGGTAAGCTCCAGCAAGTGTTTTATAGCCCGTATTATTTTGATAATCTGCCAGCGTTCCAATTGGTCGTCCTTGCCACCAATCATTGGTACCCAACAATACAGAATACACATCCGCTGGAGGAATCCCAATTTTTTCGATATTTTCTGCAATGTTTCCCGATGTCCAGCCATTGTGACCCTGGTTAACATACTTTACATGAGGAAGCTTTTCAACTACCCTTGTCATATATCCTTTGGTTATTCGATTACCCGTTTCGTTGGGATGCTCATTTAAATAAGTGATGGAATCACCTATTGCTACCCAGGTAATTTCTTTTCGGGAGAAGGAACTAGCGATTGCTATCGTAACAATCAAGATTGCCAATTTTTTCATTCGGTGTAATTTGAGTTAAAAAATGATGTCGCTATTGTTACTAAGTGCAATCGTTCGCACAGTCGACAATAACTCCCCTGATAATTTTGTTTAAATGTCGGCATTTTTTACTTATTCTCTTCATTAAAAAACATTGCTGTAAATTCGTGTGAATAGAATATAAATATGGATTTCCATTTAGCCTTTACACCCAAAAAAAATGCAGCACCAATTCGTCATACTGATAAATTATTGTTGATAGGGTCCTGTTTTACGGAGAATATCGCTACAAAACTCAAGCAGCATAAGTTTACTGTATTGGAAAATCCGAATGGAATTTTATTCAATCCTATCAGTATCGCAAAATCACTTCAATCCTATATTTCAAATCAACCTATTACAGGGGAGGACCTGTTTTACCAAAATGAATGCTGGAATAGTTGGGAGCACCATAGCCGTTTTTCCCATCCCGACAAAACAATCTGTTTGCAGGGTATCCATGAAGCTGCACAGGAAGCCAGCAATTTTATTGTAAAAGCAGACTGGATTTTCATAACGCTAGGTTCGGCTTTTGTGTATGAACTGGAAAATCGGCAGGTGGTGGCTAATTGTCACAAGGTGCCAACCGATAAATTCAGTAAAACACTGCTACGTGTGGAGCAAGTTGTTGCAGCTTTTACCAATATGCTCGATGAATTATTGAGCGTGAATCCGGCTGCTAAAATAATTTTTACTGTTAGCCCTGTCCGACATTTAAGAGATGGTTTTGTAGAAAATAATCGCAGCAAGGCAGCCTTGATTCAGGCAGTTCATCATTTAACTGATACTAGAGATGGCGTTTTTTATTTCCCTGCCTTTGAACTGGTGATAGATGATTTGCGGGATTATCGATTCTATGCTGAAGACATGGTTCACCCTAATTATGCTGCTACCAATTATGTATGGGAAAAATTTGTGCCCGCCTGCATTGATGAGGATACACAAAAATTAATGAAAGAAATTAATATCATCAATTCGGCAAGAAGCCACAAGCCATTTCACCCCAGTTCGGCATTGCATAAAAAATTTTTACACTCTCATTTGGAAAAGCTATTGCAGTTAAGCAAACGGTATCCTTATATTAATTTCGAAGAAGAGAGGGCTTACTTTCAGGGGTAAGAAGCAAAAATATTTATTTTATATCTTGTTGCTGTTCCATCGTTGGGGCTTAGTACTAGGGTAGCTTAATGAATTCTGTCACCTCGTATGTCTATTTCATCCATTACTTTTCTTTCGTATTCGAGCCATTCTTTCCATCGTTTTCTTACTTTGGTTTTGGGAAAGTACGTATCACAGAGTTCAATAAAAAGCGTATAGTGCCCTGCTTCGCTTTCCATAAATCGCCTGTAAAATCTCCTCATATAGGCATCATCTAAACCTTCGCTCAATCGTTTAAAACGCTCGCAACTACGAGCTTCTATTAATGCCATCGTTAATAAATGGTCTAGCATACGCTCATCCGGACTGCCACCTTTTTTTTGAAATTCAATTAGTTTGTTTACATACACATCCTTTCTCTGTTTACCCAATGTTAATTTTCTTTTGTGTAGTTCTGCCAGCACCATCCGAAAGTGCCCCCATTCTTCGGTTACGATTGGACTTAGTTCGTTCACCAGCTTTTCTTTGTCAGAGTATCGCTGAATCAGTGTAATGCAGGTGGTAGCTGCCTTTTGCTCGCAGTAGGCATGATCGGTCAATATTTCCTCCAATTGCATTTCGGCAAGGTTTACCCATCGGGGGTCGGAGGGTAATTGAAGACCGAGTATATTCTTTACATCAATTGGCAGTATTTCCATTCTGCAAAAATAAATGATTGCTAGACAATTGCGCAACTTCGATTGGTTATTGCAATTGGCGTATTTTCATTTTAACCAACCTTTTACGAT
>CANJDY010000033.1 GCA_947472635.1 Chitinophagaceae bacterium | reverse complement strand
TGTATTTGTGTGTGGGGATGAAGAGTATCGCTCGGAGGAAGGCTTGCCTATGTTAGCACAGATATTGGCAAAGAAATATGGATTTTCCTGTACGGTTCTTTTTTCAACTGATCCCAAAACAGGAGAAATTGACCCTATGAACCTATCTAATATCAATGGGCTCGAACATTTAGCGAAAGCTGATTTACTGGTAATTCTTACTAGGTTCAGAGAGCTTCCTGATTCCCAAATGAAGTACATCGATGAATATATTAAGGCAGGAAAACCTGTAGTGGGCCTGCGTACTGCAACACATGCATTTAATTATAAGCTGAATAAAAATAGTCCCTATGCCAAATACGATTTCAGAAGTAAGGTGAATGGGTGGGAGGATGGCTTTGGACGACAAATACTTGGAGAGACTTGGGTTAATCATCATGGCAATCATACCCATGAAGGCACAAGGGGAGTGGTTAACGGAATAGAACAAGACAAAAAGAACCCTATCCTTAATGGCGTATCGGATATCTGGATTCCCACCGATGTTTATACAGTAAGAGACCTTGGGAATGCCAATGTGCTTATATATGGTCAAAGCACAAGTGGAATGACACCAGAATCTCCTGTAAACCTAAAAAAATCGATCATGCCGGTTGCATGGACAAAATCATATACAGGAACTAATGGTGTAATGGGGCGTGTCTTTTCTACAACAATGGGCGCATCAATCGATCTACTAAATGAAGACTTGCGCAGGTTACTTGTTAATGGATGTTTTTGGGCCATTGGAATGGAAATGCAGATACCTGTAAAAGCTGATGTAGATTTTATAAGTGATTATAATCCTAAAATGTTTGGGTATGGGCTTTTTAAAAAGGGAATGGTTCCTTCAAATTTTGAATTAAAATAAGCATCTTAAAGAGAACTCGATTAAATGAACAAAAACAGAATGAATGAAACATTTAATTAGTCAATTTTCAAAATAACTGATACCTAAAGAAAATGAAAATTAAATTTCTGATTGCAGTCTTCCTCTTTTTTTTTCTGCAGCATCTATCTTTAGATGCCCAGGAAAAAACTGTGCAAAAAATTTACAAAAGAGCAGCGTTTGCGAAAATGAACAACCAACTTAGCAAGGGTTGGAATACCTGGGATACCAGGAGCGTAATGTGCCATGTATTATTACCCGAAAGTCTCTCAATTAATCTGCAATTGGTAAATCACCAGTCAGGTGATACATTGAAAGAAGCTTTAATCGGGAGAGAGGATTTTGGTTCAAAAGAACATGTGATACCAGGTCCACACGCTTATGATGGATCCTACACAGAAATGGTTGTGGACTGGCAGAACATAAAAGTCAAGGTTCAGAGTGTAACCAAAAATGGTCAACTATTTTTATTAATCAGTCCTATACAGTATTCGCCGAAAGACTCAATCATAGTGAGTCCAAAAATGATCTGGGGTAGGCAAGGAAAGATTACAGTAAATAACGGAAAGATTAGCGCAATTACACCCACCGCAACGATTAACCTTGGTATTGTTGGAGGCCAATATACATCAATGGCCAACTGCCTTAAGGTATCTATGCGGCAAGTGACAGTGCTTTGTTCCGATCTTTCAAAATCAACGCAGGATGTTGAAAAAATGATGAGTGAGGCAAGAGCGAAATTCGTAGCTGGGAGTTCCAAATATAAAGGTGCATCAGAATTATACAATGCCACTCAAACGGCCCTTGCCTGGAATGTAATTTATGAACCTACTAACGACAGGGTAATAACACCGGTAAGTCGGCTTTGGAATATTGGTTGGAATGGATGGGTGCTATTTGAGTGGGACACCTACTTCGCAGCATATATGTTATCTCTTGACAACAAAGAACTCGCATATGCCAATGCCATTGCGATTACAAAAGAGATCACTGCGAAAGGGTTTGTTCCCAATGGTGCTTCCTATAATTATGCAAGCGAGGATCGTTCAGAGCCTCCAGTAGGTGCTTTAATTGTTAAAGAGATTTATAGGAAATACAAAGAAAAATGGTTCCTAGATGAAGTATTTGATGATTTGCTACAATGGAATCGCTGGTGGGCAAATAAACGCGATGTTGACGGTTATTTATGTTGGGGTTCAGATCCATATATTCCTGGCAATATAAAACCCTTTCTTATTAAAGGTATTGGCACCAAAAAAGGGGCACAATGGGAATCAGGGTTGGATAATTCTCCCATGTGGGATGATGCGGTATTTGATACAGTAAGCCATCGATTGATGCTAGCCGATGTTGGATTAATGAGTCTCTATATCACCGATTGTCGCAGTCTTTCTGACATTGCAGTTGTTCTCGGAAAAACCCAAGAGGCCAATGAATTAACTGCAAGAGCAGACAAGTATTCTAGGAAGCTTGAAACACTTTGGGACGATCAATTTGGTCTTTATTTAAATAAAGATCTGGTTACAGGAAAATTCAGTTACCGGTTGTCCCCTACCTTATTTTATCCGCTGCTGACAAAAGTACCTACTCAACAAAAGGCAGCCAGGATGATAAAAGAACATTTTTATAATCCGAAAGAATTCTGGGGTGAGTATATCATGCCTTCTATTGCCCGTAATGATGCTGCTTTTAAAGATAACATTTACTGGAGAGGGAGAATCTGGGCACCTATGAATTTTTTGGTTTACCTAGGGATAAGAAATTATCAATTGCCAGCAGCAAAAAAGGAGCTTGTTGAAAAATCGAAAAATCTATTATTGAAATCATGGATGGGGGAGCGCCATGTTTACGAAAATTATAATTCCGTAACCGGTCGGGGGGATGATGCAGGTATGAGCGATTCATTCTATCACTGGGGTGCACTGTTGGGGTATATAAGCATTATTGATAAGGGATATGTTCTGTCACCACAACTTCCCTTGCCGGTAAAGAAAAATTAACTTTTCACAAACTACACGTAAGTTCTACTATGAATTCAAAAATCTTTTATTTTCTTTTACCTATATTTTTTTTGGCAACTTTCAGTTCATTTGCCAAAGAATACCATGTTAGTGTAAATGGAAGTAATGACAATATGGGTTCGGCTAAAAGTCCTTTTAAAAGCATATCACAAGCTTGTATGGTGGCAAGAGCCGGTGATACCATTACGGTACATGCCGGCACCTATCGGGAGTGGGTGAATCCATTATTTGGCGGAACAAGTGACTTAAATCGAATTGTATATCGTGCAGCAGAAGGTGAGGAGGTAATTATTAAAGGCTCTGAAGTTGTAACCGAATGGAAAAAAGTAAAGAAGGGGGTTTGGAAACTAACCTTGGACAATGCCATTTTTGGTGAATATAATCCCTACAAGGAGAAAATCGTTGCCGATTGGTTTCAAAATTTTGGCAGGGATCACCATACCGGAGAAGTGTATCTGAATGGAAGATCATTGTATGAAATTGATTCGCTTGAAAAAGTACTTGACCCCTTGCCCTTAAAAGGAGCTCAGGATCAGGAGGGTTCACTGTACCAGTGGTATTGCCAAAGCAATAGCAAGACTACCACTATCTGGGTCAATTTTCACGAGTTTAACCCCACTATTGAGCTTGTTGAAATCAATGTTAGACCAACCGTATTTTCTCCTAAAAAAATTGGGGTTAATTACATTACGGTAAGTGGATTTAAAATGAGCCAGGCAGCAACCAACTGGGCACCACCCACCGCTGAGCAAATGGGACTTATCGGCCCCAACTGGAGCAAGGGGTGGATAATTGAAAATAATTCCATCAGTGATTCAAAATGTTCTGGAATAAGTCTTGGTAAAGAAAGAAGTACTGGTGAAAACTATTCCTCTGTCTACAAGAAAAAAAATGGTCATATCAGTCAGTTGGAAACAGTTTTTAGTGCAATAAAAAACGGTTGGTCAAAAGAAAATGTTGGTTCGCATATTGTACGGAATAATATCATTTTCAATTGCGAGCAAACCGGCATTTGCGGAAATATGGGCGCTATCTTCAGCCAGCTATTGGGTAACCATATTTATGCTATCTACACGAAACGGCAATGGGGCGGTTTTGAAATGGCAGGAATAAAATTGCATGCACCCATTGATGTAGTAATAAAAGACAATTGCATTCACAATTCCTTTAAGGGAATTTGGATTGACTGGCAGGCACAGGGTATAAGAATATCTAGAAATTTATTATACGACAATAGTTGGATGGATTTTCACCTAGAAGTGAGCCATGGTCCACATATCATTGATAACAATTGTTTTTTATCTAATCTTAATGTATGGAACTTATCAACAGGAACTGCCTTTATTAATAATTTGTTTGCCGGACAGATTTGTAAAGGCATAGAAAACGAAAGGTATACACCCTATCATTACCCTCACTCAACCATAGTAGCCGGAATAATGACTACACAGGGGGGAGATGATCGATATTATAACAACCTTTTCATCAAAACTCCGGCACCTATTTATGATATTTTTAAAATGGCGAACAGGCCCCAAAGGGAAAAAGGGACAATGGATTTTGGTCTAGGCATCTATGATGATTATCCAGCCGCAATGCCCCAATTGGATTTTTTTATTGCCGAATTATCGAAGGTGAAATTGCCGGTAAAATCTGAAAACAACCTATATTTAAATGGGGCAGTTCCTTATAAGTATGGTAAAAATGAGGTTGCTATTACTACTCCTGAAACTAATATCCGAATTGAAAAAAAAGCAGCTGAAGTTTACTTGTACTTACCATTGAGTACTGATTTGACCACTATTAAAACTAGTTTAATAAGCAGTTTTGATTTAGGTGAAGCTATCGTGCCTGAAGCAATATTTGAAAATCCTGATGGTTCGCCTGTTGATTTTAGTAGTGACTATTTTAATGAAAAAAGAGCGCCCAATAGAAATAAACTAGGGCCCTTTAGTAAGGTAAGTTTGGGAGACAATAAAATTAAGCTATGGCCAAAATAAACAGGAATTAATTATTAATCTAAAATGAAATAATAATATGAATAAGAAAACTTTTCTAAAGAATGCAGCTTTTGCTGGGTTAGGCGGAATGCTGAGCTTTGATGGAATTGCTCAAACCGTTAAAAATGTTTCTGCAATGTCTTTTACAGAATTAGCCAAAGATGAAGGTTTTTGGGCTTCTATCCGAAAAGGGTATAGGCTTAAACCCGATTATATTAATTTTGAAAACGGATATTATAATTTCCTTCCTGAGCAAGTATTGGAAAAATTTATTGAGCATGTGAGGGAGGTTAATTACCAAGGGTCCTATTATATGCGAAATTTCCAAGCTGCAAACAGAAAGGCTATGGCTGCAAAACTTGCCAAGGTTGCTGGTTGTAGTGCTGATGAGCTCATCATCACCAGAAATACTACTGAGTCACTCGACTTGATTATCAGCGGACTCGATTGGAATGCAGGCGATGAAGCTATAATGGCTGAACAGGATTATGGATCGATGCGCAACATGTTTATTCAAGTTTCTAAAAGATATGGCGTAATCAATAAACTGCTCTCTGTACCCAATATTCCTCAATCAGATGATGAGATTGTGAATCTGTATGAATCAGCCATTACAGATAAAACAAAATTGATGATGGTATCCCATATAATTAATATTACGGGGCAGATTTTGCCTATCCGAAAAATATGTGATATGGCTCACAAAAGAGGAGTTCAGGTAATGGTCGATGGAGCTCATTCGTTTGCACATTTTAAATTTTCTATTCAAGACCTTAATTGCGATTATTTCGGAAGCAGCCTTCATAAATGGATGAGTGTTCCACTGGGTTGCGGAATATTATACGTAAATAAGAAAAATATAGGAAATGTATGGCCGCTGATGGCGGAAAGCGAAAAAAAATCCGGTGATATTTCACGGTTTGGTCATATCGGAACACATCCTGCGCATACCGATCTTGCCATTGATGCTGCTATTGATTTCTACAATCTGTTGGGAGCAGAAAGGAAGGAAGCCAGGTTACGTTTTTTACAAAATTACTGGACTTCAAAAGTTCGGAATCTTCCCAATGTTATTATAAATACCCCGTCCGACCCGGCTCGTGTATGCGGTATTGCAAATGTTGGCATCAAGGGAATGAAACCGGCTGATTTGGCGGATATATTATTTAGTAAGTATAAAATCTATACAGCTCAAATTGATACCGCTGGGGTGCAAGGGTGCCGGATAACACCCAATGTATATACATCTACTGATGAACTCGATGTGCTAATCAAAGCATTGACGGAATTAAAATAACATCAATCAATTTTTTTTATTTCAATCATTAAAAATATACGCTCATGAAATTTATTAAGTCTTCTTCTTTAATCCTATTTTTTGTACTTCCTTTATTCGTATTTGCACAAACAGAAAATGTTGACCAGGCAGTAATGGCAAAAATTAGAAATGAAGGATTACAAAATTCCAAAGTAATGGATATCGCATTTCACATTACTGAATTAAGTGGTCCAAGGGTTACCAATTCAGCCGGATTTATGCGTGCCGCCAATTATGCTAAAAACCAATTTACCCAATGGGGATTGGTTAATTCCAAATTGGATCCATGGGGTGATTTTGGAAAAGGATGGGAATTGGAAAAATCTTATGTGGCCATCTCATCACCCTGGTACCGGTCGCTTATTGCGTATCCTAAAACCTGGTCAGCAGGTACCAATGGACCGCAAACTGGTGAAGTGCTGTTGATCTCTGCTAAAGATTCTGTAGAGCTGGACGCTTATCGTGGTAAATTGAAGGGTAAGGTTTTAATACTCGATAATTTGATCAATTTTGAACAAAGTTATAAGCCAGCTGCTGTTCGTCGTACCGATGAAGACTTACAAATACTGGGTGAAATAAAGGAGGCTGAAGATACCGCTGCTATGCGTAGACGAAGTGAAAGAAACAGCGCACAAAATGGTATTCCAAGGTCAGTACTCATGACACTAAAAAAGCTGGCCCTAAAGGAAGGTGCGATTGCTATTCTAAGCTCGGCTTCAGAAAATCATAGCGGTACCGTTTTTGTTTTACAGGCGGGACCTTATAAGATCTCGGACCCAGACAATTTTTTGGACATTGCTGTTGGTCTTGAAGATTATAATATGATTGTTCGTTTATTGAGATATAATACTCCTGTTAAAATGGAGGTAGATGTAAAAACAAAATTCCAATCGACTGATACCAAAGGGTATAATGTAATTGCTGAAATACCAGGTACAGATAAAAATTTAAAAGACGAGATAGTAATGCTAGGTGCCCATCTTGACTCATGGCCAGCAGCTACTGGCGCCACTGATAATGCCGCAGGTGTCTGCGTTATGATGGAAGCAGTACGAATTTTAAAAGCTATAGGAGTACAACCTAGAAGAACCATACGCATTGCATTGTGGAGTGGTGAAGAACAGGGTTTGTTGGGATCAAGAGGCTACATAAAGAAAACTTTTGGGGATCCTGCAACCATGAAGTTATTACCTGCGCATGATAAATTTTCTGTGTATTTTAATTTAGATTATGGTACCGGAAAAATTCTTGGCATTCATCTGCAGGGAAATGAAGCGGCTCGAAATATTTTTAAAAATTGGTTTGCTCCATTCAATGATCTTAGGGCCAAAACGGTTACTATTCAAAATACCGGCAGTACTGATCATATATCTTTTGATGCTATAGGATTACCTGGATTTCAGTTTGTCCAAGATCGAATTATAACCCAACATAGTAATATGGATAGCTACGACCATTTGATGCCAGATGACCTCAAACAATCAGCTACCATTATGGCTGCATTTGTATTTAATGCGGCCATGCGAGAGCAAAAAATCCCAAGAAAAGAATTGCCAAAACCACTCATGGTTGATCCCATAACTGGTTCAAACTCCCTTAAAAAGTAGTATGTTTTATAAGTAGCCAATATCCTTACTTTTAAAACTAAAAAAAAACAAGAGCAAATTGTTGTTTACTATTAAGGGTAACTATCTAAAATGTTGAAATAAAATGAAAATTAGCGTAGGATTATTTGGTATCGGGTTGGACACCTATTGGCCACAATTTGATGGGTTGCTCACGAATCTGATGAATTACCAAGCATCTATTAAAAAAAATATGGAAGGTTTTGAAGTAGAGGTAGTGGATGCAGGAATGGTGGACAACCCCAGTAAAGCGGTCCAAGCTGCACAGCTGTTAAAAACCCATGACGTAGATTTGATATTCATCTATATATCCACCTATGCTTTATCGTCTACCGTTTTACCCATAGTTCAAAAAGTAAAGGCACCCATAATATTGTTAAATCTGCAGCCGGTTGCCCAGCTAGATTATGAAAAATTTAATGCCCTCAATGATCGGGGCAAAATGACCGGTGTTTGGTTAGAACATTGTCAGGCTTGTTCGGTACCTGAAATTGCCAGTGTTTTTAACCGATCAGGAATCGCTTACGATATAGTAACCGGACATCTGCAGGATAAACAAGTGTGGAAAGAAATTGAAGCATGGACTGGGGCAGCCAGGGTGGTGAAAATGATGCGTAACAATAGGATGGGTATTCTTGGACATTATTACGGAGGAATGCTAGACGTATATACCGATTTAACTTTGCATAGTGCCACATTTGGGACACATTTTGAAATGTTAGAAATGTGCGAATTGAAAAAATACAGGGACCAGGTTACACCAGATCAAATCAAATTAAAAATTGCTGAATTTCACAATGCTTTCGATGTTGCCCCTGACTGTTCTTTAGATGAAATAGAACGTTCTGCCAGCACATCGTTGGCACTTGATAAATTAGTGGAAGCACATCATTTAGACTCGTTAGCTTATTATTATGAAGGGCAGCCTGGCAATGAGTATGAAAATATCGTTACGTCTGTAATTGCAGGAAATACTTTACTGACGGGCAAAAATATTCCGGTAGCAGGGGAGTGTGAAGTTAAAAATGCCCATGCAATGAAAATAATGGCTGCATTAGGTGCCGGTGGTTCCTTTTCCGAATTCTATTTAATAGATTTCAAGGACGATGTTGTTTACCTTGGACATGATGGCCCTGCTCACTTTGCTATTGCCGAAGGAAGAGTGAAATTGGTGCCACTACCGGTATATCATGGAAAACCGGGTAAAGGATTGTCTATTCAAATGAGCGTAAAACATGGTCCGGTAACCTTACTTTCTGTAGTAGAAGGAAAAAATGGGATTTTTTTACTACTTGCCGAGGGTGAGTCCGTGCCTGGGCCGATACTACAAATAGGCAATACCAACAGCCGCTATAAATTTCCAGTGGGGGCAAAAGAATTTATCAACAACTGGTCGATACAAGGACCTGCACACCACTGTGCCATCGGTGTGGGGCATGTGGCAGAAACAATAAAAAAAATAGGTCGTCTACTGGATATAAAAGTGGTTGTAATGTAAATAGGGCATCGTCCTAAAAAACAAATACAGTTTAGATTACAGTATGGTTTAAATAATATTTTAATGAAAAAATAATAACCAGCTATGTATAAAATAATTTTCCTGACTTTTCTTTTGCCGCTGTTTGCGGCAGGGCAACAAAAGCCAAACATTGTTTTAATTTTTGCTGATGATTTAGGTTATAAAGATGTAGGCTTTACAGGCAGTAAAATATTTGAGACCCCTACTATCGATCTGTTGAGCCAAAAAGGAATGGTGTTTACCAATGCTTATGCAGGCGCAGGCAACTGTGTTCCTTCAAGGGCTTGTTTGATGAGTGGTTTATATTCTCCCCGTCATGGTATGTATGCAGTAGGCAGTACTACGAGGGGGCCAAAAAAAGAAATGAAAGTAGTACCGGTAAAACACACCAGAGAGCTGGCCCCAGATTTTATTACGGTTGCAGAAGCATTGCAGAAACAAGGTTATTCGACGGGCATTTTTGGCAAATGGCATTTAGGAAACAATGCGGATGTGCTGCCGCAGGCACAGGGCTTTGATGTGTACTTCGATAGCCGGAAAGAAAATTATGTCAATAAAAAAGAGGAATCGACGGACCCGAAAGGAATTTTTTCTTTAACGGATGCTGCGATCCGTTTTATGAAGGAGCATAAAACCAAACCTTTCTTTACTTACCTAGCGCATCATGCCATTCATTCTGAACTTGAAGCCAAACCTGAAACGATCGAATATTTCAGGAAGAAAGGCCTCGATAGCAATATGGCAACCTATGCCGCTTGCATTTACAATTTAGATGAAAGCATTGCAAGGGTGTTATCGTTTCTGAAAGAAGAAGGTCTTGATAAAAACACATTGGTAATTTTCACCAGCGACAACGGTGCCATGCAGCAATCATCGCAGGAACCACTGCGTGGCAACAAAGGGTGTTACTATGAAGGGGGCATCCGGGAACCGTTTATTGCTTACTGGCCCGGAAAAATAAAAGGAGCCACCATTAATACTACTCCCATCATCAATCTTGACCTATACCCAACTTTTTTGGCGGTCGCGGGCAATAATAACATTAGGCTTGATGGTGAGAATCTATTGCCTTTATTCACCGAAAAAACTCCCACAACAAAGCGGCAAAACATTTTCTGGCATTTCCCCGGCTATTTAAACAAACCGGTTATTCGTGGGAGGGATTCCATTTTCAGATCGAGGCCAGTGACTGCCATGCGCAAGGGCGATTGGAAAATTCTGCTATATCATGAAGAGTGGATCTTAAACGGTGGAATTGAACGTATGAACACCAATAATGCCATTGAACTGTATAACCTCAAAGAGGATGAAGGCGAACGAAACAATCTTGCACTTATAAATAAAAAGAAAAGAGATGAATTGTTGAATGATCTACTATCCTGGATGAAGTCTACAAAAGCAAAATTGCCTGTTGCCATTGATGCCGAACATCAGTTAGAGGCTGGTGAAGGGGGTGATGAAAATTAATTGCATTTTACAAATATGATTTTCGGAATAAAGCGCTGAAAAAATTGATAGATATAAAACTTAAAACTTTCTTATTTTGGATAAATTAAATCAATTAATACTATGAAAAAGCTACAACAAATTTTTCTATTACCATTAACCTTCGGATTTACCTTTCTGTTTCAGTTGAGTTCTTTTGCTCAGCAAAAAGAAAAAAAACCGAATATCATTATCATCTATACCGATGACCAGGGAACTCTTGATGCCGGCTGCTATGGGTCCAAAGATTTGTCTACTCCAAATATTGATCGGCTGAGCAGAACAGGCATCCGCTTCACTCAAGCATATGCGCATACGGTATGCTGCACTAGCAGGGCTTCTGTGATTACAGGCAGGTATCCCCAGCGATCTGGGATAAATAGCTGGACCCAAAATGATGCTCATAGTAAAGAAAAGGGAATCAATATGCCGCTCAGTGAGGTAACTATTGCAGAGGTTTTGAAAGACAACGGATATAAAACTGGAATTTTTGGGAAGTGGCATCTCGGAGCTGCAGTTGAAAATGGTCCAATAGAACAGGGTTTTGACACATTTTATGGCTTCAGAGGTGGATTCATCGATAACTATGTACATTATTTTCTTCATGGAAAAGGTTATCATGATCTCTGGAGAAATAACGAAGAAATTTTTGAACGAAACCGTTATTTCCCTACCTTAATGACTGAACAAGCCATTCAATTTATTGAAAAAAATAGTCAGCAACCTTTCTTTTTGTATGCAGCATTTAATCTGCCACACTATCCATTGGAACCTGATTCTCAATTTGTTTCTGTCAATAAAAATTTAAAAGAGCCAAGAAAATCTTATGCAAATGTTCTTTCAACAGTAGATGATAAGATAGGCCAAATCCTCAATAAACTTGAAGAGTTAAAGCTCCGCGAAAACACCCTGATTTTTTTTATGAGTGATAATGGACATTCTACCGAAGAAACAACGATAAAAATTAAAAACCATCTTAGCGGCCTTCCAATTGGTACAGATTATTGTGCACATGGTGGCGGTGGTTATACAGGAAAATGGAGGGGGGCAAAAGGGAGTTTTCTGGAAGGAGGTATTCGTGTACCGGCAATCATTAGTTATCCTGGACACTTTCCCGAAAATGTATCTAGAGATCAAATAATTACTTGCATGGACTTCTTACCTACAATATGTGAGCTTACCGGTAGTAAAATGCCGAATTGTATGCTTGATGGAAATAACCTGCTTCCTTTGATAGTGTCGAATGCACCCTCCAATTATAAGGAGCTCTATTTTCAATTTGAAGACCAGTGGGCGGTAAGAGAGGGGAAATGGAAACTGATTGTAAATGGACTCGATAATACAGGTAAATTCTCACCCCATATACAAAAAGAAGAAAAGATGGAATCTCCTTATTTGGCTAATCTGGAAGGAGAAAGTCCTGAGGAACAAAATTATGCAGCACAGTATCCTGAAATTGTAGAAAGGCTTACAAAATTACATATAAAGTGGGCAGCCGATGTTAATAAAACAAATATTGAAAACAAGTAGCTCATCTTGATACCAATATCCAAAAGTTGAAAAATCACTTAAACAGTTATATGAAAAAAGTAATTCTCACCAGTATTATCTATCCCATGATTCTATTGGTAACATTGGTTGCCAATGCACAAGAATTGTTTAGCCCTTTCGAAAGAGCCAAACTACATGCTTTAACTTATGACCGGCCTGCTCCCGATTTTTTTGAGGGAGCCTTACTTGGAAATGGTGCAATGGGGGTAGTGGTTACGACTAGGCCCGATGCTGTGGTGCTTTATTTCGGCCATAATAATGTTTGGGATATTCGTTTGGCTGAGAACAACAGAGAGAAGATTGGAACCTTTCAAGAAATATTCAACAAAGTGAAAGCTATACCAGATAGTTTGTCGGTGCTAACAGATAATCCATGGTACAATGCATACAAAACGATGACTGCTGAAAATTACAGAAAACCTTATCCACGACCATTCCCCTGTGGTTCCGTGTTGTTGGGGTTCGATCGTCGGAATGCTGAAATGGTAGGGCATAAGCTGGATATTGCTAATGGAATGTGCGAAGTATACTTGCTAACGAAAGAGCAGAAAAAAATAACCCTTCAAATTTTTATTGATATGGTCAAAGATCAGCTTTGGTTCCGCCTAGTTGATCAGCAGGGCAATCCTTGTGATAATATCTTTGACCGTGTTAGGGTGATTCCAGATCCTTCCACCCCGAAAGAATTTCCAACAACAAAAATAGAAGAGAATCTTGAAAATGGACTGATTGGGTTTCGTCAGAGATTGCCCTATTTGGAGCCTGAGAAATACGATGTGGCAAAAGGACATCCGAAAGACAAGGCTTTCCACCTAACTGCATCCTTGAATTGTTTGTTGGAAAAAAAATCCAGAATCAACTGGTATGGCATACAGCAGACAATGGTACCTATGGAAGCAGGGATTAAGAAGAAACTGGGCTTTATAGGCGTCATTACGCTTCAGGAAGGACTAAACAGTGAGGTCGAATATGATTTGCCCAAAAAAGCGATTCCCAAAAATGAAGATTTGGTGGTGTTCTTGAACAGGTCACAACAGATATGGAAAGATTACTGGGCTAAGTCGGGCGTCATCCTTGCCGATCAGTTTCTAGAACAGATGTGGTACCGGAACCTATATTTTTTAAATTGTGCTGCCAAAGATG
>CANJDY010000032.1 GCA_947472635.1 Chitinophagaceae bacterium | reverse complement strand
CCGGAAGAAATTTGTGCCAAATGGGGAATTAATAATGTAAGTCAGGTGATCGACATGTTGGGCTTGATGGGAGATGCAGTGGATAATATTCCCGGAATAAAAGGGATTGGTGAAAAAACTGCGGCCAAATTATTACAGGAATATGGCACTTTGGAAAACATACTTGATCATGCAGATGAGATAAAAGGATCTGTTGGCGAAAAAGTGAGAGCAGGAAAGGAGATGGCTATTCTAAGTAAAAAATTAGCGACCATTATCATCAATGTACCAACAGAATTTCATGAAGAAAATTTTAGGATAAAAGAGATGAACCGCGAGGCGCTGAAAGAAGTGTTTACTGAGTTGGAATTTAAAGCAATGGCTAAAAGAATCCTGGGCGAAGAAATCGTTTTGGATTTAGGAGCTGACAATTCAGCTGCTGTTAAAAATAATCCGATTGCAGTCAATGGCCAACTCGATTTATTTGGCAATGCAGTTGAACAGCCGGCGATGAAAGTATACAATGAGCCCGATGCAGAAATTGGCGCTGGCAATGATTTGGTAGCGGATAAAAACATTAACAATACGCCCCATCAATACCAATTGATTAACATCCATGAATCAATTGAGGCATTAAAAAACTTGCTGGCATCGTCACCTGAAATATGTTTTGATACAGAAACAACTGGACTGGATGCTAACAATGCGGAATTGGTAGGAATGAGTTTTTCCATTCTACCAGGCGAAGGATATTATGTTCCTTGTTCTGACAATAGGGAAGAATGCATCTTGTTGCTAAAAAGCTTTGAGTCAATATTCAATGATGAATCCAAAACATGGATTGGACAGAATATAAAATATGATTTGTTGATATTGAAGTGGTATGGTTTTACATTGAAGGGGAATATTTTTGATACCATGTTGGCGCATTATGTGCTGGAGCCCGAAGGGAAAAGAAGCATGGATGCCCTTAGTGCGAAATACCTTGGTTACATGCCGGTTTCCATAACCGAACTTATCGGGAAAAAAGGAAAGGGTCAGGGTAACATGAGAGAGGTGGAGTTGGATATAATCAAAGAGTATGCGGCGGAGGATGCTGATATCACCCTTCAATTAAAAAATGTTTTTCTCCCTCAATTGGCTGCTAAATCAGTAGAAAAGATTTTTTATGAGGTAGAGAATCCTTTGGTAAAAGTATTAACCGACATGGAGTTTGAAGGGATTCGAATTGACGAGTCTTTTTTAAATGTGTATAGTAAACAGTTGGAGATAGAAGCAAAAGTAAGTGAAGAGAGCGTGTATGAGCAGGCGGGTGTTCGATTCAATTTGGCAAGTCCCAAACAATTGGGTGAAGTGTTGTTTGAAAAATTAAAGCTAGATCCTAAGGCAAAAAAAACCAAGACAGGGCAATATGCAACCGGCGAAGATGTGCTGGCAAAATTGGCTCACCAGAATAAAATTTGCGATGACATTTTAACTTTCCGAGAGTTAACCAAATTAAAGAATACGTATATTGACGCATTGCCTTTATTGATTAATAAAAAAACAGGCAGGGTGCACACTAGCTATGCACAGGCGGTGGCCGTAACAGGTAGACTTAGCAGCACCAATCCAAACTTACAGAATATTCCGGTACGAACGGAAAGGGGGCGGGAGATAAGAAAAGCATTTATACCTAGGGATGAAAATCATGTATTGATATCAGCCGATTATTCGCAGATTGAATTAAGAATTGTAGCCGCCATTAGTGGAGACGTAAATATGTGTGAGGCTTTCAAAACAGGAAAAGACATTCATACAGCTACGGCAGCCAAAGTGTTCAATGTAGAAGAATCGGAAGTGACCAAGGAAATGCGGTATCGGGCTAAGAGCGTGAATTTTGGAATTATCTATGGACAAGGTGCATTTGGGTTGGCAGAAAATCTAGCCATATCAAGGTCGGAGGCAAAAGAGATCATTGATAATTATAAAAAGCAATTTCCCAATATTCAAAAGTATATGGATGATACCATCAATTTTGCAAAAGAAGCAGGGTATGTAGAGACCTTGATGGGGCGGAAGCGGTGGTTAAGGGATATTAATTCAGCTAATTTTACTGTGCGTGGTTTTGCTGAGCGAAATGCGATTAACTCTCCAATCCAAGGCTCTGCGGCAGACATGATTAAACTGGCGATGATTAAAATTCATGCGGAATTTAAGCGACAAAACTTTAGATCAAAAATGTTGTTGCAGGTGCATGATGAATTAGTGTTTGATGCACACAAGGATGAGGTGGAAATTATAAAGCCTGTGATATTACATTGTATGCAAACAGCCTTGGCATTGCCCAATGGCGTACCTACGGATGCAGAAATTGGAGAAGGCAATAATTGGTTGGTAGCGCATTAATTTCTATATCCGGTGACTCACCCCACCCGGTGACTCACTGCGATCGGTGACTCACCGGAAGGGGGAACCAACGGTAACATGGATTATTGTAGGAAATAATATACAAAATGTGTATATTGATAGAGATCTTTGGCGGTGACTCACCGGTTGCGGTGACTCACTCCTACCGGTGACTCACCGGAAGAGGTAGATAAAATAGAAAAAATGCCCACGCCCGAAACACTCAAAGCTCATTTTTCCCCAGTTGAGCATTACCATATTGTTTGTAAAAGCATTGACGGGCTTTTACTTTTTCAGGATCATCAAGACTATAAAACCTTTAAGGAGCGGTTTAAAATATTTACAGGGGACTTCTTGGACGTCTGGAGTTTTTGTCTCCTTACCAACCATACTCATCATATTATTAAAACAAAGTCCTCGGCATCTATCTATCAATTGATACACCAGATTCCCAAAAAGGAGCGGACAAATTCAATGAATAATTTTTATGACGAGCATGAAAATGAAGTTTTTTTCAATAAAGTGATAGAGCGTCAAATGAACAGCTTTTTGGTTTCCTATGCCAATTATGTCAACAATAAATATGAAAGGAAGGGAGGTATTTTTCAAAAGCCCTTTAAAAGAATACAAATTAATGGGGAAGCTCATTTGCAGCAAGCCATCATCTATACCAATGCCAACGCTCAGAAACATCAACTGGTAAAGGATTACAAAAATTATCCTTTTTCATCTTACCTGCCAGTAGTACAAAATGACCATAGCTGGGTAGATTCTGAAAAAGTACTAGAATTTTTTAATGGGATAAATAATTTTATCTTTACTCATAATCAACAAGCAGCATATTTTTATCAAAAAGATTGGCCCTCATCAAAATTGGAATAACACCCGGTGAGTCACTCCCTCCGGTGAGTCACTCCCTCCGGTGAGTCACCGGAAACTTTATCTTAATCAACTTTTCATTATGGAAAAACCTACCTTACTTTACTGTTACGACGCCTACTGCGGCTGGTGCTATGGATTTAGCCCAGTAATAAAAATAATCGCGGATCAATACAAGGATCGTCTTGATTTTGAAGTGTTAAGTGGGGGAATGATTCTCGATGAAGAAGCCAAGCACATTAGCATTACTGCCGATTACATTCAAAAAGCCTATAGCGTAGTTGAAGAGCATACCGGAGTTAAATTTGGAAATGATTATTTATGGCATATCAACCATCCAGACTTAAGTGATTGGTATCCGGCATCTGAAAAACCTGCCATCGCACTTTGCATTTTCAAGGAATTTTATCCAGATCGGCAGGTTGAGTTTGTAACAGATCTTCAATATGCCCTTCATTTTGAAGGAAGAGATCTCTGCGATGACGAATCCTATCGGCATTTACTGGAAAAATATTCAATTCAGCCCGAAACATTCTATGCTAAATTAAAATCGGAAGCCTACAAGGAAATGGCCTACTATGAATTTGCTCTTTGCAAACAATTACAAATTACCGGTTATCCAGCAGTTTTACTGCAGCTCAGTGAAACTAAGTTTCATCTATTGTCTAGAGGCTACACTAGTTATGAAAACTTGAAAGAAAGACTTGACCAAGTATTATCAGAATTGGCGAATTAATCAAGGAGTTTTTCTGCAAGGATTGAGCAAAAAAAAACTGCTGATTAATCAGCAGTTTTTTATCTATAACTTAGTTTTTAGCAGGAGGGGTATTTCCTCTTTGCGGCCTCATGGAAGGCTCAATTTCGTCTTTCCATTTTTTCATTTGGTCTGCACTGAAAATCGCTTTTAATTTTATGTCTCTTGCATCCGACAGCTCCTTTCGCTTGGCCATCATCGCGTCTCTATCTGTTGAGCCGCTTGCCCGCATTTCTTCCATTGCCTTTTGCGATGAACTGTTATAATCAGCAAAAATTGATTCCGTTTTTTTGGTAGCGTCGGCATCCAAATTTAAGGGAACAAGCTTTTCCATGGCAGCCTTCGTTCTTTCTTCAGGTGTTTGGCGTTGTCCACCCCCACCTTGTGCATTTACAGCAGTAAAGCTTAATAATGCAGTAGTCAATAGCAATGCAATTTGTTTTTTCATGGCAAATAAATTTTTAGGTTATACGATATATTAAAAGTTAGACGATTATTGTAAGCCAAACTGTCGGCAAAGGTTATTTCGTCGTTTTTTTCTTTCCTTCATCCTTCTTTCCGAATACTTTACTGCATAAAGAATCAAAAGCTGGAAGTTGAGCTGGCTTACAAAGCTGTCGAATATTTTTTATATGGGTAAACATATTTACCTCCATTATTTTATGTGCTGCAGCTGACTCGTCTCCGAGCGATTGGATGACGGAGTCGCTAAAATTTCCTGACACTAATTTTTTAAGCTGCTCATTTTTATTTGTTCCAACATTTTCAAAAAAGCTCTTTATTTTAACTCGGTAGAGCTTGCTAGTAGTATCATATTGCAGCAATTGTTCCTGATCAAATCCGATTTCTTTTTTCAAAAAATTGGATATCACGGTTTTTCTATCTTGCTTGGCTCCTTGCTTGGCCCTGTCTTTATTAAGCAAAAGAAATGCAAGCAATACAATATTTACGGAAAGTAAAATTGTAATGGTGATTAGAAATACCTTTCGCTGGTTTGGATTATTTATAATCATGGTTCTGAGTTTTCATTGTCATAAATAGTAGCTACCGTATAAGAAAATTCATCAGAGGATGCCTGAAGGGATTGTTCTGATATCACTACGGCTTGTTCTGAGGCATAAAAAATCACAGCGGTTAAATTAACAACCATCAACATTGCCAATCCCGGAATTGCGATACTGGGTCTGCCTATTAGCAATGCTGCATTTTCCCACCAACTACCGCTCTTTTTGTTTTGCAACCTACTGTTAACCCGTGAAAGAAGAAATGGCTTTGGACTGGCCCTCTCTATGTTGTTGACACTGTTGAAAGCTTCTTCAACCAAATCATATATGGTTTGTTTATTTTTCATAACGGAATTTTTATTGGTCCGACAAGTTTTCGTAATAATAATTATGTAACAAAGTTTTTAAATTTGCTTTCGCCCTGCCCATCAGTGCCTCAACGGCATACAAACTTTTATTCATTATTTCAGCAATCTCTTGGTGGCTCTGACCTTCTAATTTATGCAGCGTAAAAGCCACCCTTTGTTTATCAGGCAATTTTTTCAGTGCAGCAAATAATTCGGCGGCCCTTTCTTTTTGTTCCAATTGTACACCCGGATGATAGAACTCTACTGGTGTATATTTTTCACTGTCAGCGTTGCCAAATAAACTTTGAACTATACCAAATCTTTTTTTTCTTTTTTTCTTTTTTTCATGATCTAAGGCCTTTGAAATGGCAATCCGGTAAAGCCAGGTTGATAATTTTGATTCGCCTTTAAAAGAGCTAATGGAAAGATATACCTGCTCAAAAACCTCCTGTGTAATATCATCTGCATCTTCCTCATTTTGCACAATACCAACGGCGGTATTATACACCATATGTTGATACTGGTCCATCACAGCGACAAATCCCAATTGATCTCCCTGCTTTAATTTTCTAATTAATTCTTCTGGCTGGTTTACCACATTAAATTTATTAAGGCCACCTAAAAATACCTAAAAATTGTGACTCGACCCGCCACTTGGCCTTGACATTCCCTCTCCCATCCTTCCATCCCTATATTGTCCATCTCCACCATTATATGACCTTGAAGCTACTCCAAAATTCTTAAGACTATAGCTAAAAGTGAGCATAAAATATTGCTGTAACACCTTATTTCTAGCATCTTCAATATAAGCACCTGTTACTGTTCGGATGATGCTTTGATTTTGTTTTAGTAAGTCAAAAACAGACAGTTTTAACTCCGCCGCCTTTTTCTTCCAGAATTTTTTACCGATTCCAGCATTCCACAACCAAAAGTTCTGGTTAAGGCCATCTGTTAAGCCACTATACACTTGATTTGCGAGATCGTTTTGTACAAACCAACCCTTTTTACTTAATAAATTGAGCTGGATTCCTGCTGTTTGGTTTACATATTTGGTTGTAGAACTATTAAAAGAAATTGTTTGAGCGGTACTAAAATTGGCGTTGTAAGAAACATTAAAATCGACCCACTCGCTGATATTGCTTGCTAGTACGATTCCGCCATTATAGGAATAGTTATTGGTGATGGTTGAATGATAATTGGCTAATCCAGGTAGTTTCGCATAGCCGAACCCCGTATTCAAATTCATGGTTGATTTAATTACTTTTATTGGCATACTATAGGTAAAATAGGCTCGTAAACTTTTATATCCATCTAGGTTAACAGATTTTGTTAACTGTGAACCTCTTTTAATAGTAAGGTTTTGCTGAATCGTCGAATCTGCGGTAGCAATGTAAGTTGCATTAGCAATAAAGTCGCTGGCGGTTTGCAGGTACAAATTGGTAAATAAGCTTCTGCTGGTTTTTGAATTGATAAAAGTATATCTAAGCGAAAGATATTGGGTGAATGATTGCTTAAGAGTAGGATTTCCACTGCTAATTCTTAAAGGATTGGAAATATTAACCACATCCTGTAATTGAGTTACCGTTGGGAATACAGTATATGCTTTGTAGTACAAACTAGCATTACTCTTTTGAGAGAGCTTTTTGCGCCACATAGCATTGGGTAATATATTAGAAAATGATTGATGTACATTGGAAGTCGTAGGGAAAATTCGCTGACTCTCTAAAGTAGAATGTTGCAAATTAGCACCAAAAGAAAGTTGTTCATCCCGACTTTGACCTAACCTATAGCTGACACCGGTATTATTGGTAGTAATGGTATTTTCGAATTGATTGGATAAAACAGGGTCAAACTTTGAGTAAGCGAAACCATCAAATAAAAAGGTTTGTTGATCGGTCTCATTCTTTTGTATTGATGGGGTGTATTCAACCTGAACCTGACCTTTTTTACCAACGGGTTCAGTGTAAGAGATGTTGAGTCCAATGGTATTTCCATTGGCGGGATTATCATAAAATTGATTTTGAAGTGAATCGCTTGTAATAGCATATTTAAAAAATCGGTATTTGGCATCTGTGTAACTTTCCCCATTGTTTTTAGTAAAAGTGGTATTGATACCAAGCGAAATAGATCGGCCCCTTTTTGGAAAACCGTGGCGAAACATAATACTGTTCTTGATATAGTAGCCCAATTTATCTGCCCTTCTGTTAGTAAGGGATGTATTAAGAGAGTCGTTGGTGCCGTAGTAGTTTTGCGCAGTTGAAAGCGAAGAAGAGTTATTGTTCTGAAAATTAATACTCGGAATAATATAGATGGTATTGACCGAATCTAATTTGTACTCCACCCGCAGATTGATTCGGTGATTGTCATTTTTAGAAAGAGAATGGCTGTTTTGTAAACTGAACTGATTTTTTGGATTGAAAAAAGTCTCTGTATTTACTAAAGCCTCATTGTAATTATTACTATTATTATAAAAATAGCTGCCGCTAACCTGAAGCTTTTTTGTAAACTGGTTACTATAATTAATGCCGAGCGCATTGGTTTTGCTTATACCATTCGCTTGACCAATTATAAAATCCTCAGTCCCTCCGCCATATCCGCTGTAACCACCGCCAGAGCTCCCTCTGCTGCTACTGCCACCTCTGCTGCTACTGCTACCTCTACTGCTGCTACTGCTACTGGTAACACCCAGTAAATCTTGGGAACCAAAATTTTGTTGGTTAATATTATTAAAATTGCCTATTAATGTGATGCGCCTGGAGCCCTTAAAAAAGCTGACATTTCCACCGCTGCTATATCTTTCATTAGAACCACCTGCATAAAGCCGTCCAAACTGACCGTTTTTGATGCCTGATTTGGTTACGATATTCAACGCTTTCACAGAATTTCCATCATCAAATCCGGTAAGCATCGCTTGGTCGCTCAATTTATCAAATACCTGAATTTTATCCACCACTTCCGATGGCATATTTTTTAGCGCTGCAGATGCATCATCCCCAAAAAAATCCTTTCCATCGATGGTAACTTTTTTTACTTGTTCCCCTTGGGCGGTCACAGTACCATCTCTGGCAACTGTAATTCCAGGCATTTTTTTAATCAGGTCCTCTGTGGTAGCATCAGGGTTTACTTTGAACTGGCTGGCACTAAATTCTGCTGTATCACCTTTCAGTATTACTGGCGGTGTTTTGGCAACAATGGTTACCCCCTCTAGCTCCTTTCCTTGCTTTTTAATGGAGATGGAGCGTAGCTCCTTCATTCCTTCTATAGTAGTTATTTCTTTTCTAAATTTTTCGTAGCCAATAGAGCTAATTTCAATAACAAACCCGCTCTTTCCCAAAATAGGCAATAGGAACCGTCCTTTTGTATCGGTTACAGTGGACTTGATTCCAGCTTTGGAACTATCTTTTTTAAAAAAAACGGTCACTGTAGCGCCTATAACAGGCAACTTGTCCTCATCTCTAACAATACCCCTGTTGGAAGGGCTTTGGGCTAGCAAGGTTATTCCAAAAAGCAGTGAAAAAAGGGATAGCCCTACAAATCGCATCATATAATTTATTTATCTACCTTATAAGACGCCTAAGTATATAATAACAGTCGAAATGTTTAATCTTTTTCTCTTTGGTAGTTGGCTGGGTGAACAGGGAAGCTGTCATTCATATTTGAAATAGCATTATTTTGAACTATGAAGATTTATATTATTGGCAGAAATTCCTTTCATTCGTAGGCAAAATCATATTGTTTAATTTTTTACTTATATTTTTTCATATTTAGTAAACTAAATTTATTTCTTCAAAAAATAACATTTCTTTTATCTACTAAATCCTTCTAAGTGGGGGATTTGTTATTTTAGAACGTAAATTTGTATCAGTTTTTCATAGGATATTGGATTTTAAAGCGGAGCGGGATTTCTATCCCGGCTCCTTTTTTATTTTTAAATAAGCCCCAATTTTTATAGTCAGCTTCTTAGTAAAAGTAAAAAATTATTTTTTGGCGGTTTTTCTTGAAAATCTTGCCCCATTAAAATCAATCACTTTTGCCTGTTGAATGGTTGCTTTCGCTTCCCTAAAAAGTTGTTCCCGTAATGCGGGATCATTGATTGAGGCGATATTACAGGCCTTATAAAAATCTAAGTGCATTCCATAATTCGTTAGTATAGGTTCCACGTCTTTCAATTCAGAAAGCTGTAAATATTTTTTTACAAAATAGTAGAGTTGGTTATCAATTAGTTTGGTATAAGCATTGTATGAATATTCCATAATCGTATTATTTTAAAAAGTAATTGTTCAAAAAAATGAGTTGTAAATAGCACACCTTAAATAACTTCAAGGACTTATTTTTTTATCATTAGTGACTATTGCAATTTTTTGGAGCTGCAACGGATAGATGGATTTATCGACTTTTTTAAAAACGGATAATGGGAGAAATTTTACGCGACAAAATTTGTAAAAGGATTGAAAGTATTTCCTTTAAAGTGGGCAGTTCAATGGATTTTTAGAAAGATCAATATTTGACAATCTGCAAGCAGACAGTTAATGGAAAGGGTTACTTCAGACGTATTGGGAATCGTAGTGGTTTGAAATTAATATTAATCTTTCATTAACCATAATAAACATAAAAAAATATTTTTTACTACCGAGTTTGCGTTGTGTTTTTATAAATTACTTTTTATCATTAGCGGATGATTTGAAAAAATATTTCCAATTAGCCAACTTTTACAATACTAAATGCGGCTAGTAAGTAGTTAAAAAGTTGGCCATTTCTGCAGCGCTGGGAGAAACAAATAGGCGACTTTTTACTTTCAATAAACTTTCTTCAAAAACCGTGCTGCTTTGTTGATGGGGCCCAAGACGAATAGTTGAGGTTACCTGCAAGAGTTGATACCCACCAACACTTACATCAAATACGATGATTGATAAAGTAGCGGCATTGGCTTTTGGAAAGCAATGCAAAAACACCGGGAAATCAAATAGTTGACTGTCTAAACAGGGAAGGTTTAAATTCGCTTCAAAAAATCGATAATATTGAAAGGTATTGGGAATGGCCATTGCTTTCAATAATACTTGAACCGCCTTCAGTTTTTCAACCATTTTTTGTAATGGACTTGGGATAGATGCAGTTGGTGCAAACGGGAGCCATTGTTGCGATGCTAGTTCCAGATATTGAAGGCTGGCTTTTCCTATCGAAAGTTTGTATTCAAAAGGGGTATAGCCGGGAACAACATAGCCAGGATAAAAATATTGTAGCTCCTGCTGTTGACAAAAATCTATTTTTAGGTACATCAGGAATTTGCCTAAACTATGTTTTTTATATGCAGGGTGGTAGATACAGGTAATGCCCGCTGCAGTTTTTTCACCCAGATCAAAAAAGCCTGCAGCTATCAGGATGTCGCCATCGTAGACATTGACTTCATGAGTATTGAATATAGAATGGGTCTCATTGCCAAAAAGTAGTTCTTGAAGGGAGTCTGAAACCTCAAATGAAATAGATTGTCGGTACTGTTGAAATAGTAGCTCATGCGCAAGACTACATTTTTCGGTGTCGGATTTTTTGATTTCAATGCTGAATGCTTTGTTAAGCTTTTGAAGCAATTTAAATTTCTTTTCCTCCTTGTATTCTACCAAGGCAACCCTTAGCCAGATGGCTGAATAAAACGCTTGGTTGAAATGAAGAAAATTGGTAGTAAAAATTGTTTGCCGCATCCTAAACCATCCATTGGCTAAATAGTTGTCCAATGCTTCAGGGGCTAGTTCTTCGGGGTATGCTATCTGTGCAAACATAAATACTTAGGTCATTAATGTAAGATGGATTCAATTGCCTCCGCAATAGCCCTGAACAGTTCGACATCTACTTTTTTTGCATCACCCTGGTACAATGGATCTATCAATGCCCGGTATTCTCCATTGTTATCGGGTTCAAAAAAAAAGTCCTGCCCCTCTATCGTCACCAGAAATTTGTGCACATAACCCAACGCCAGCAGCCTTGCAGGAAACAGTAATTCCTGGCCCCTATACAATACCGGAATCTCGAAAGTTTCGTCCATACTAATAAAAGGTTGATTCCTACTTGGAAATGGCCAATCAGCTGTTATTCCTGCTATCTAGTTACCACCTCTTCGCAAATTACGTACTCTTCTATCAAAACCACCCTTTGTGCTGTTTTTTGTGAATGTAAGTTGCTATTAAAAACTAAATTAATTTCATAATATTTGTTGTATTCATAATAACTATATATATTTAATTATCAATTTGTTTAAACTGAGTCAATATTGTATCTATTTTTTGAAAGAAATAATCCAAATAACAATTACCCTACTTCACTCATCGCCCTTAATCAAAAGGCGGTTGTTTGTTTTTGAAGACACTTCCTTTTTGGAATTGCACCATATTATCCAGATTGCTATGGGCTGGAAAAATTACCATTTATTTGAATTTATCGTATATGGATACAGGATTGGCATAGTCGATGAAAGTGAGTTTGGGTTTGGCGATAGACATATTATAGCTGCGAAAACCTTTACCCTATTTGACATCATCACATCTGATGAGGATACTTTTCAATATCGGTATGACTTTGGTGATTGTTGGATACATGAAATATCCATTGAAAAATGGGGTGAAGTGGAGGATAATGGTGTTTATCCACTTTGCGTAGATGGCCAATTGAATTGCCCACCAGAAGACTGCGGGGGAATAGAAGGCTATTATAAACTCCTAAAAATAGTACAAGATAAAACGCATGCGGAATACGACAGAATGAGTCATTGGGTGGGGCCGAATTTTGATCCTGAAAAATTTGATAAGGCTAAGGTAAAAAGGCAATTGGGAAATCTTCAAAAGTATATTTCGAGGTGGAACGCTGTAAATTAAATAGTAAAGTGGAATTGAGTTGTTTCAAATTCTATTTCTGTCAGCAAAAATACTTTCGGGTTTGCCGCATGTAAACTAATTGACAGCTGGAATTAAAGTAAAAATGCCAGATCAGTCGACTCATTGATTTCACGTCTAAGTGGTTTTTCTTCATTTTCATTTGTGTAAAACAGTATCCCAGGCATTTGCCCAATAAATTGAAGTAGCCCATTTTCCAATTGCAATGCAGTTCCTTCGGGTAATCCAATAATTGCCACACCAGGGTTTAACTGGATAAATTCTTCGAGTCGCTGGTCACGGGTTTCACCATGGTGCCCCTGTAGATGTTCATTCGTATAATGCGGGTTGATTTGAAAGGGTAGTAATCCCAAAGCATTGAAACTGCTGGGTTCTATCACGGGCATATCGTTGGTAGTTCCGATACTGGGACTTACAATATTTGCACCTGCACTCCAGCCAATGTAAGGCGTTCCTTTGTTTACCTTATTGCGAATTACATCCAATAATTTGTAGGCGTAAATATCATGTAGCAATTTGAATGTATTACCCCCGCCTACCATTATCACGTCTGCTTTTTCAATCAGCTCTTTTGCATTTTCGGGGAGCACAATATGGATAGTATAGGGTAAATCCGCTAATCCTTTTTTAACAGCATTAGCATAGGCTTCATATTGAATTCCTACTGCAGCAAATGGAATAAATGCGATTGTAAAAGACCCCTCTCCCAAAAATTTTTTAATGATGGGGGCTGCATTTTGCAAATAGCCATTATTTCCAACTCGGGAACTACTGAGGGCCAAAATTCGATTAATAGACATAGTCAATAATATTCAGCTTGATAAAATGAAACCGATTTTTCAAAGGTATTATTTAAAATAGGGAGGAGAGAATTAAATGTGAAAGGAGTATGGAAATTATGTATAGGGAGCAAAGGATAAATCACTATTCCCCATCAGCCGTTCAGTATTTTTACAATGATAAGTAGTGGGAATGCTTTACCTATGTTGTTCATAATATAAACATCGGATGGATTCCTTTAAAGTATTGAGTGCTGCTGCTGAAATTTCACCATCGCCGATTGCCTGCAAAACTTCCGTCAATTGGACTTCTGTTCTAACCCCTACAACTGCTGAGGTGATGGCAGGGTGTTGCAGTACAAAGCGGATAGCCGATGCTGCCGGATTGCTTTCCGGTACGGTAGTGGCTTTAACAGCTTTTGATACAGCCATTATTTCAGCTTCACTGAGTCCAAGATAAGACTTGGCTGTTTTTCCAGCCAATAGTCCACCGGCAACAGTGCCTCTTGCCAATACACCGATATTGTTTTTTTTCAATAGCTGTAAGCAGGTTTCTTCTGGTCGTCGATCAGCTAAACTGTATTGCATCAT
>CANJDY010000031.1 GCA_947472635.1 Chitinophagaceae bacterium | reverse complement strand
CTTTTACAGCATTTATATTTTTAGTATCAGCCAACTCATCAAACATTTCCAACGTTATTTCGGTCTTATAATCAATCGGATTATTATACACCATTATTGACAAATCAGTTGAATTGGCGATTGTCTTAAACCAATGAACCGCTTCTCTATGGTCACATTTATACCGCATAGGAGGCAAAAGCATCAAACCCTGAACGCCCCATTTTTCAACATTTTTAAGTTGATTCAAAGCACCTTGAGTACTTCCATCTGCAATATTAAAAATTACTGGAATACGTCCGGCAACTAGTTCAATAGCACTTTTAACTAATAACTCCTTTTCGTTATCAGTTAACACGCTAGATTCACCAAGTGAGCCTGCTACAACGATACCATTTACACCAGCTGAAACTTGATCCTCAATATTTTTTTTAAACAAAGGAATATCTAATTCCTGAGCAGATGTCAACTTTGTAGTAAGCGCGGGGAAAACCCCCTCCCATTTTATCATAAAACTTATTTTGACAAAATTAAAAATATATTACTCCCTACTCGTTACATTTTTTAATCAATAGTTATTAAATATTAGCCTATTGTATAAAATACAATACGATAAAAAACCCTTACGTAAGATAGATTTTTCGTACTGTTTCGCCCGGCTAAAAGAATAGAACAAATCAGTAAAAAAATGGTTCATCCGGTTATAGTATAATTATAACCAAAGATTTCTTGAAGAAAAAACAACTGTACGCCTTATAAATGCTCAGTAGCTCTAACGTTAGTAAGTTTGATAGGTTGTTTTATTCGACAGCACCTAACTAGTAAGGGTGAGCGATTTAATCAACTTCAACAATTTTATCCAACCTTAAGCAACGTTTTAAGCTAAATTGTCTGCTATTGACATGGAATTGTAAAATTACTTTCATATATAAAAAGATAGCAATCACTCTTAACAAAACTTTAATTATTAATTAAAAACTGCGAACAATTGATTAAAATTTGTGCTTCCTCCGATTTTAACTAGCGATAACTTCGTTTTGTAAATTACTTAGTGTAAGTATTTATCATTCACAAATAAATTTCATTCATTTTATGAATGAAACATTTTTTAAAACCAAATTTCATTATATGAAAAAAAAACTACCTTTTCTTGTGATGTTTCTGCTGCTGATGGTGGCAGCTGGATCGAAAGCTTTTGCTCAGAAACAGGAAATAAGCGGCACTGTTTTGAATGCCGAAGGATTACCAATCAATTTAGCCTCCATTCAGGTGAAGGGAACCAAACGGGGCTCCACTTCGGATGAGAAAGGTGAATTTAAAATTTCAGCAACTATTGGACAAGAATTACAGGTTTCTTCTGTAGGATTTGTAACACGTTTGATAAAAGTTGAAAAAGTCACTAAACTAGTGATAACACTTACTAATGCTAAGAGTGATTTGGGGGAAGTAGTTGTAACAGCATTTGGAATTTCCAGGCAAAAGAAAGCGATTGGCTATGCTGTGCAGGATGTTTCAGGAGAAGCGCTCGCCAAAGTTAAACCTACTAATATAGTGAATGCCCTATCCGGTAAAGTTGCCGGTGTGCAGATAACCAATGCGACGGGTGCTGTAGGCGGATCAGCAAGGATTGTAATTAGGGGAAACTCCTCGTTTGGTCAAAACGAACCTTTATGGGTTGTTGATGGTACTCCATTTATAAATTTCAGCTCTGATATGACTGCCTGGGGTGGCCAGGATTATGGTAATGGGGCGCTTGATATTGATGCGAGCAACGTTGAAACCATCACTGTTCTTAAAGGGGCAAATGCTTCTGCTCTTTATGGAAGTCGCGGAGCAAATGGCGTTGTTTTGGTTACCACTAAAAGGGGTTCAAGGGAAAAAAATAAACTGGGTATAGATATCACAAGTTCAGTTTCATTTGATAATGCGGCTATAATGCCAAAATGGCAAGATAAATATGGTGGTGGAAGATATGGAAGTGAATTTGACTGGAAAACAAAGCAGCCAACTATGAGCTACCAGGATTATTCAAAAAAATATGGATACAATTTTGTAGATGGATGGGGTGGTGGTGTGAACGATGGTGGTCCGAGAAGTTGGGGACCCCGAATGGATATTGGTCTTATACTGGACCAATTTACCGGAAAAAACCAGCCTTGGGTTTCAAACCCTAATAACGTGAATGAATTCTATGAAACAGGGATTACGAATGACCATTCCATTGCATTGTCAAAAGGTACTGATGCTGGATCTATGCGAATATTCCTTGCCGGTAATGATATAACAGGTACTACCCCCAATACAGATTACACGAAATATACGGCAGGCTTCAGCGGTGATCTCAAGCTCTCAAAAAGATTAACTGCAGGAATTAATATGACCTATGCAAACAATCATAGTGATAATCTTCCCAGCCAAGGGTATGATGGTGGTGGAGATAATACGGCAGGATCTTTTGTATTCTTTCAGAGACAAGTGGTTATGCAACCGCTGAAAGCAAACTGGGATAAATTAGATGCTTTTGGCCACCCCTTCTCCTATGCTGCGGGGGAAATGAATAATCCTTATGCGGACGCTCAAAATAATGCATCCAGAACAAGAAACCGTTTGTACGGGAATGTGAATATGAAATATAAGGTATCAGAATGGTTGAGTGTATTGGGTCGCTTAGGCACAGATTACTATAATGAGGATCGTAAGAAAATCCTTCGCTCAATATCGTACGATGGCGGCGGAACAGGTAAATTCTGGCAGTCTCAAAAATATGCACAGGAAACCAATGCCGATTTGCTTTTACTATTTAATAAAAAAATAAATGAGAATTTTCGCATTGATGGAACGCTGGGTGGAAATTACCGGGTGGAAACCGGTCATCAAATGAGGATGGATGTTAACAAATTAACGGTTCCGGATTTGTTTACCGTTGCAAATGTTAGCGGATATCCGACTATCTCGCAGTACGACTCAAAGAAAGTGACCAACAGTGTGCTGGGATCAGTCAACCTGTCGTACAAGGATTATCTCTTCCTGGGTGTTACGGGACGTAATGATTGGAGCTCAGCCCTGCCAAAAGACAACTTGTCTTTTTTCTATCCATCTATCAGCGCCGGGTTTGTATTTAGCGATGCTTTGAAAATTAAATCTGATTTCTTCACCTACGGCAAGCTAAGGGTAGGTATGGCAGAAGTTGGAAATGATACCGGCCCCTACAATTCAGGATTCACTTACAGTCCCGTAGGCGGAGGCCCATGGAACGGAACTACTATGTATTACTTACCCGGCCAGTTGCCACCAGTAAACCTGAAACCTGAAAATAAAAGTTCCATGGAAGCTGGTTTTGAATTAAAGTTTTTCAAGAACAGGGTTGGCTTTGACGTCACTTTATATGATACAAAAACAACAAACCAGATAATGTCAGTTGACATTGCTACCTCAACAGGATATAATTCTGCTCTTATCAATGCAGGAGAAATTCAAAATAAGGGAATCGAGTTGATATTGAATGGCACTCCAATCGACAATCCGAAAGGCTTTAGCTGGGATTTAACCCTTAACTGGGCAAAGAATCAAAATCGGGTGAATAAACTTTATGCAGATCTTCAATCGCTATTTATCTCTGACATGTGGGCTTCCTCCGTTGAGGCAAGGCCAGGAGAAGCTTATGGTGTAATAAGAGGTAAAGGTTTATTGTATGACGATAAAGGTCAGCTTAAGGTAGGTACCAATGGATTACCCTTAAAACAATCTCAACTCCTTACTTACGGAAACATTACACCGAAATGGATTGGAGGTATAGCAAATACATTCTCATACAAAGGCTGGAGTTTGTATGCCCTCATCGATGGACGTTATGGAGGAGATATTATTAGCGGGACCAAACTCTGGGGAACCGGAATGGGAAACCTTATTAACACATTAACTAATCCTTTTACCGGAGCGACTGATGCCCGAGAAGTTGGTATTCTTGTGCCCGGTGTAAAACCGAACGGAACAGCCAATGATGTAAGGGTATCTGCAGCAGACTACTGGAGTAGCATTCGCGGTATACCCGAAACTGTGGTGATGGATGGTTCCTATATTAAACTCCGTGAAGTAAGTATCGGCTATTCTCTTCCCAAATCATTGATAGGTAAATTGGGTATATATTCGGCGAATTTGGCGATCTATTCAAGAAATGTGGCACTTCTCTATATATCCCCTGAAAACGATATCCATATCGACCCAGAAACTGGATTTGGAACAGCAAACCAGGGTGTAGGGTATGAACAGATGCAGATACCTACAGCAAGAAGCTTGGGAATAAAACTTTCAGTATCTTTTTAGGAGATAAATTGGAATAACCTTTAAAAATATAATTAGTTATGAAAAAGCAAAATAAAATAAAAACAATCTTCATAATAAGCGTCGTTTTGGTGATGGGGGCATGTACTAAAAAATTTGATCAAATCAATACCAACCCTAACCAACCTACTGCGGTGCCCTTATCGAATAATTTCGGAGGTGTACTGTTAAACTTTAACAGCGCTTATATGCAACCCGGAGGGCAGGATCCCAATTATGCAGGAAGCAGGCTTGCAGCAGGTGTGAATACATATAGTGGTACCGGAGGGTCATGGGGTGCCTATTATGAGGCATTGAAAAATATCTCAAAAGTAATTACAGCTGCTAAAGAAAAAGGTAATACTAATTTACAGGCAGCCGCAATTACCTTCCGTGCACAAATGACACAAGTGCTAACTGATCAGTTCAGGGATATGCCTTACTCTGATGCCAACAGAGCGGAAGAGGGAGATCTTACTCCTACCTATGATACGCAGGATGCGATTTATAAGTCGATCATAGCTGACCTTAAGACAGCGGCCGACCTATTTAAGACTGGGACGGGTGCCCTTGGGGATGGCGATGCGCTTAATGGTGGAAATGTAAGCAAATGGCGGAAATATTGTAATGCGCTCAGACTAAGGGTTGCCATGCGTATTTCAAACGTTGATATTGCAACATCGAAAAATATTATCAGTGAAGTATTGGGTAACCCAACCGATTATCCGGTATTAGGAAGTAATACTGATAATGTTGAAATGATTTGGCCGGGTACATCACCATGGGAAGACACTTTCTGGTATTGGTGGGTGCTTTACCATCATGAAGGAGCAGGTAAGATACTGGTAGATTACTTAAATACTTATAGCGACCCAAGACTTCCCATTTGGTTTGTACCTGCTACAACTGATAAAAAGTACAGGGGATCCGAAAGGGTTGGCTTTAGTGCACCAAATGTAAGGGAAGACATATCCGATTTCAATCCGACATTTGTTAATGGCACCAAGGGACCGGACGGCTATTTCAGGTATGCTGAGATATGCTTCCTTAAAGCAGAGATGTACCAACGTGGTATAACGGTCGGAGATGCAAAAGCTGAATATTACAAAGGTATTGAAGCCTCTATGCTGCAGTATCGTGTTAGTGCTGCTGCAATAACCACTTACAATACGGTAACCGGTGTAACATGGCAGAGTAATGCCGATGATTTAAATAAAATATATATTCAGAAGTATTTATCACAATTTATGATGGATAATGAAGCCTCTGCTGAAGGAAGAAGAAATGATGTCCCTTTGTTTCCTGTTGCTTCCGGAAGTCTTTACTCAGGACATAACCGTGCACCGTTTAGGACGCCTTATCCCCAGAGTGAACAATCCCTTAACTCCACTAATGTTGCTACATTTATAAAAAATATAAAGGATTATTACTGGGGACAGCAAATGTGGTGGGATAAAAGGACTGGGGTTCAGTAAAAACTACCGATTGTAAATCAGTAGAATCGAAATGAACGTTGCATAAACTTTGGGTACTACAGAATACAAACGATTACAAAGTGTTTTGACTATTCAAAAAATGTGGATGCGATGGGATTTTTTTATTGAACGGAACTAACCATCATTCTAAATAATAATAAATCATTTTGCATCTTCGGCTTCACCCGCGCTTATTAAAGCGGTGAAAACCGAAGATGCAATTTTTTTTTGCAGTAATACCGGCAGTTATTTCTTCCTTTGATCAAAAAAACTTGCCGCCCTTTATGCCCTTCCAATATTCCCAGTTCATAAGGTACCAGCCACAATAGAAATATACTATCCTTCCTCTCTTTTCTGCCGAGTGATTTGCCATTCAAAAACAGCTCTACTGATTCATAATTTGAATAGGCCCTAACAGGAATTATATTCCTCTCCTTTGCCTCCCAACGTTGAACTTCATCAGGATGAAGCAACAGCTATTGGTGCGTTATTGGACAGTAGGTCGTTTAGAAGAATTGCGCGCAATGAATATACGGATGAACAGTAACGCATGCATCGTTGGGCACACTATCGCTTGACAGCAATGGCTGACGCTCAGATTCAGGATGAACTGGATGCATTAAAGCAACGTGGACAGGAAGAAAATACTTTGGGGCGATAAAAAGATAGTAGTCCCTATTAACAAAACTTTAATTATTAGTTAATAATTGCGAACAATTGATTAAAATTAGTGCTTCCACCGTTTCTAACTAGCTATACCTTCGTTTTGTAAATTACTTAATGTAAGTATTTGTCATTCATTCATAAATTTCATTCATTTCTTGAATGAAACATTTTTCAAAATAAAATTTCATTATATGAAAAAAAATCTACCTTTTCTTGTGATGTTTCTGCTGCTAATGGTGGCAGCTGGATCTACAGCTTTTGCTCAGAAACAGGAATTAAGCGGCACTATTTTGAATGCCGACGGATTACCAATCAAATTAGCCTCCATTCAGGTGAAAGGAACCAAACGGGGCTCCACTTCAGATGAGCAAGGTGAATTTAAAATTACAGCAACTCCTGGACAAGAATTACAGGTTTCTTCTGTAGGCTTTGTAACTCGTTTGGTTAAAGTTGAAAAAGTTACTAAACTATCGATAACACTTACTAGTTCTGGGAGTGATTTAGGGGAAGTAGTAGTTACAGCCCTTGGAATTACCAGGGCAAAAAAGACGCTTGGGTATGCTGTTCAGAAAATTGACGGATCGCAGCTAAACCAGGCAAAAGATAACAATATTATTAACTCGTTATCTGGTAAAGTTGCTGGTGTGCAGGTTACTAGTGGAGGTAGTGCAGTTGGAGCATCCGCAAAAATTGTTATTAGGGGTAACTCTTCATTTGGAACGAATTCACCCCTTTTTGTTATTGATGGTGTCCCTATTTATAATAATGTTACCAACCTCAATGGTGGTGGTGGATTAGACTGGGGAAATACTGCGAGTGATATTGACCCAAATAATATTGAATCCCTTACAATACTTAAAGGCTCTAGCGCTTCTGCACTTTATGGAAGCCGCGCTACCAATGGTGTAATTGTTATTACTACTAAAAAAGGGAGTAAGAGTAAAAAAGCAATTGGAGTAGATTTTAATTCATCCGTAATGGTTGATAAGGCTTCTTATTTTCCAAAACTTCAAGATGAGTATGGTGGTGGTTGGGATGGCGAAGAATTTATTTGGAAAAAAAATAATGCTGCAAATGGTACCAATCTTAGCTACAATGATTATGCGAAAAAATTCGCCTACAATTATGTAGATGGAAGAGGCGGTGGAGTAAATGATGATAACCCTATCAACTGGGGACCAAGATTGGATAAAGGACTTTTACTTGACCAGTGGTCGACCGGTAAAAACAGTGCTTATGTATCTCGCCCAGATAATATCAAGGAATGGTTTAATCCTGGGGTTACCTTTAATAATAGTGTCGCTTTTAGTGCAAACGGAGAAAAAGCATCAGGAAGGATATCCTATACCAACCAGGATACTAAGGGCATAGTAGACTTTACCGATCAAAAACAAAATACAGTATCTGCCAATATGAATCTGAGGCCATCAGATAGATTGTCTGCAACTGCTAATTTCACCTACCTTTCTAAAGAGAGCAATAACATACCTCAGAGTGGGTATGCCTGGGCTGATATTTTTGGATGGCTGCAGAGAGATTTCCCAACGCAATATGCAAAGGATCTTTTTTATACGCAAGGTAACCCTGGTTATATTTTTAACGCCGATAATCCCTTCTATAATTTGAGGAATACAAATAGTTTCAAGAGGGATAGGGCTTATGGAAGTATCAGTTCAAATTTTAAAATCAATAGTTGGCTTTCAGCGAACGGTTCAATGGGAGTTGATTTCTATAATGAATTTCGCAAAACAATTACTCAATCTGGAACAGTATCAAATATTGCTAAAAAAAGAGGTGGCCAGTTCACAGACAACCAGCAATTTAACCAGGAAACAAATCTAGATTTTACCTTAAATTTTGATAAGTCATTGGGTGATTTTCGTGTGGATGGACTTGTTGGTGCCAATAAAAGGAATAACAAATTTAGATCTATGAATTTGTCTGCATCCGATTTGACAGTTAGCGATATTTATGCGATATCCAATGTTAAAGGTACTCCCGGCGTAGGTAATTATAACAGTTCGTATGAAACGCAAAGTGCCTATTTTGCTGCCAATGGATCCTACAAAGACTACCTCTTTCTTGGGGTTACTGGTAGAAACGATTGGAGCTCGACGCTATCTTCAAACAATAGATCCTTTTTTTATCCATCGGTTAGTCTAGGCTTTAGTGTGACGGATGCATTTAAATTGAATTCAGAAAAAATATCCTACCTAAAATTAAGGGCTAACTTAGCGCGAGTGGGAGGTGCAACAGATCCTTATTTACTGAGCAGGACCTATTCAGCAGCCTCTTATAACTCAACCTCTTATTTTAGTCCAACGAGTGTTTTACCTCCGATTAATCTAGAACCTTTTCAAACTTCATCGTATGAGTTCGGAACTGAAATGAAGTTTCTTAAAAACCGTTTTTCTCTTGATGTAACCTACTATGACCAGACTACCGTAAACCAGATTATCAATGTAGGAACATCGCGAACAACAGGTTACGGCAGCATGACCATGAATGCTGGTGAAATCGAAAATTCAGGTATTGAAATGATGTTTACCGGAAAGCTGCTTGAAAATAAATCAGGGTTGAATTGGGGAATCAATCTTAACTGGGGAAAAAACAAGAGTGTGGTTAATTCCCTTTATGGTGGCCTTACCTCTTATCAAATATCAGCTGGATTCGGAGGGGCAACCTTACGAGGAATTCCAGGTCAAGATTGGGGAATTTTGTGGGGACTTCCTTTTGTAAGAAGTGCACAAGGAAAAGTTGTGGTTGACCCCAATGGCTTACCAAAAACGACTAGCTCAGGTATAAACCTTGGTTCAGTTACACCAGATTGGACTGGAGGTATTACCAACACTTTCACTTATAAGAATTTCAATTTGAATTTCTTAGTGGATGTTAGAAAGGGAGGTAAATTTTTCAGTACTACTGCTTGGCATTCATATCCAACTGGAACCTATGCAGTAACTACACAAAATAATGTTCGCGAAACCGGTTTAATCGTTGATGGTGTATTTGAAGATGGAAAAGCCAATAATGTTCGAGTATCCGCTCAGGATTATTATTGTGGAGACTGGATGTGGAATAACCATGAATACAGTATTCTCGATGGAACATTTATTAAACTTCGTGAAGTAATATTTGGGTATGATTTTAATTTCAAAAAAACGAATTTGTTTCAGAAACTCAACCTGTCAATCGTTGGTAGAAATCTTGCGATCCTCTACAGAGATAAAAGCACAAGTGAACTTGGTATAGATCCTGAAGTAGGACTAGGTTCGGGTGCGGCCGGTGTTGGTTTTGAAAATTTCCAGATTCCAACTTGCAGAAGTTTTGGTATTAATCTAAAAGCCACCTTCTAATTTTTTTAAATTGAAAAAAGACTATATTATGAAAAATATACTTAAAACAAAAGTGTCGATATTAGTTGGGATGCTGATATTCATGACTGCTTGTACGAAAAATTTTGACAAGATGAACACTAATCCCAATGTAGCTTCTGTTGTTCCGGCAACGAATGTATTGGGGTCAGCCGAATTGAGTTCAATGAGAACCTTATTCGGTACAAGATTGGATTGTTATTATGCAGGGGCCTATTCGGGTTATATTAGTGCTGCCGATTATGAGTATCGCGTGGACATCAACAACTCCATGTGGAGGGACATGTATTCCAACATGACCTTTGCTGTGGATGCGATGAGATTGGCGAAAAACGAATTGAATGATAACCTTTACGCTGCTGCTTTAACCTTCAAAGCTTATAACGCGCAAAAGACTACCGATATGTGGGGCAGTATTCCTTATTCGGAAGCTTTCAAATTGGAAAAGGGAATTCTTTATCCGAAATATGACAGCCAGGAAAGTGTTTACAATGCTATTTTGGCGGAGTTAAAAATTGCAGCCGACTTATTTAGTACAACTGGAAAAGCTATTGGCCCCGGTGACTTCTTACTAAATGGCAATATTGCCAAATGGCAGAAATTTTGTAATTCATTGCGTCTAAGAGTTGCGGTTCGCATGTCATCTGCAGATGCAGTGAAAGCAACTGCAGTTATAGTGGAGGTATTGGGAAGTCCTTCCAAATATCCAATCATGACGGCTAACACTGATAATATATACTGGTATTTTCCAGGCGCAGCGCCTGACCAAGAAATTTGGTTTCAATCAATGGGTACAGCAACCGGCGGCGTAAAATCCTCCGGATGGAGAATGCAGCAACCCATTATTGATGCTCTACAAAATAATAATGACCCTAGGATTTCTGTTTATGCTGACAAAAATAGCTGGGGAAAGTATAGCGGACACAGGTTTGGCCCTACAGAGAAATCCGACACTTTAAACAACAACTTCAACAGGTCTCATATTGGTAACTGGTTTATGAATGATCCAAAGGGTTTTGTACCTTATATGAACTGTGCTGAAGTCTATTTCTGCCTTGCAGAAATTTATCAAAGAGGTTTGGCAACAGGAGTTGCAAAGACAGCTTATGAAACAGGAATCACCAAATCATGTGAAGAAAGTGGGAAAATAGACGCCGCCTCAATAGCCACCTTCCTTACCCAGCCTGAAGTAGCTTGGGGCAATAGTGCAACCACTATTCTTCAAAAAATTGCTTTGCAAAAATGGATCTGCCTTTTTAAACAAAGCGTGGAAGGATGGTCTGAAGCAAGAAGGACAGATGTGCCCCTTTTAACCAATATTACCATCAACTATGCTGCGTCTCATAACCGACCACCATTTAGAATGGCTTACGCTGATGAGGAAAAAACATTCAACACTAATTTTCCATTCAGTGTGGTTGAAAAAGATATTTTTTACGGCACACAGGTTTGGTGGGATAAGAGAACAAATGTTCGGTAAGATAAATTATTAAAAAACCTATTTCATAGGTTACAATTTAGTAATAAAGTATTAAATTCCCTAAGTCAACTATTATAAGAAAAGAGTGCACATTCAAAATGAGCACTCTTTTCTTATTAATCAAACTAATTATAAATCCCTTCTGTACTAAGGTCATTGATTACTAAAAATATATTAACATTTTAAAAGCACTCGTATGAAAAAAGTTGCCATTTTATTTCTTTACTTGGCTTATTCACTAACCACAAGCTACTGTCAGAACATCCCTATTTCAAATTCAATTAATGCAAAGGATTTTGATCCCTCCACATTATTGTGGTACAAAGCCCCTGCTTCAGTATGGGAGGAAGCCATGCCGGTAGGAAACGGCCGCTTAGGGGCCATGGTGTTCGGAAAAAATGGTGAAGAAAGAATTCAACTAAACGAAGAAACTTATTGGTCGGGTGGCCCCTACTCTACAGTAGTTAAAGGAGGTTACAAAGTGTTGCCAGAAATTCAAAAAAATATTTTTGAAGGAAATCCAATTAAAGCTCATAAATTATTTGGTAGAAATCTTATGGGATATCCTGTTGAGCAACAGAAATATCAGGCATTTGCCAATCTCATTCTCTCATTCAAAAATGAAAAAGAGGTAACTGATTATAAACGCTGGCTAGATTTGAAAACAGGAATCACTGCAGTTCAATACACCGTAAATGGGGTTACTTATATGCGGGAAGTTTTTTCATCCGCTCCTGACCAGGTAATAGCTGTAAGGCTTACTGCTGATAAACCAGGAAGTATTTCTTTTACAGCTCAATTGAGAGGTGAAAGAAATGGCGCTCATTCAAACTATGCAACTGATTATTTTAGAATGGATGGCGCGGGGAAGGATGAACTGGTACTTACAGGGAAATCAGCCGACTATATGGGAATTGAAGGAAAACTGCGCTATGAAGCAAGATTAAAAGCGATGCCGGAAGGGGGCGTAATGAAGCTGGATGACGCTAGCCTGGTGATTGAAAATGCAAACTCAGTTACTTTGTTTTTTGTTGCAGCAACGAATTTCATTAATTATAAAGATGTTAGTGGTGACTATCATGCAAAAGTTGAAAAATATTTACAAGGGATAGAGGGTAAACCATATAATAATATCAAGGAGGCTGCCGTGAAGGATTATAAATCCCTCTTTGACAGGGCGACTTTAACCCTGCCATCAACCCAAAACTCATTACTTCCAACAAATGAAAGATTAAAAAAATTTACTACTGAATCTGATCCCCAGTTGGCTTCGCTTTGTTATCAGTTTGGCCGGTATCTTCTTATATCTTCTTCGCGTCCGGGAACCCAGCCTGCAAACCTGCAGGGCATTTGGAATAAAGATATGAACCCTTCTTGGGATGCAAAATATACTACGAATATCAATACCGAAATGAACTATTGGCCGGCAGAAGCAGCCAATTTATCTGAATTGACTGAGCCGCTAGTTAAAATGGTAAAAGAACTTACTGACCAGGGCAGCCAGGTTGCCAAAGAACATTACGGGGCAAGAGGATGGGTGCTTCACCAGAACACAGATATCTGGAGAGTGGCAGCACCCATGGATGGACCAACTTGGGGTACATTTACGGTGGGTGGAGCGTGGCTGACAACCCATCTCTGGGAACATTATCTTTATACATTGAATAAGGATTATCTAAAGGATATATATCCGGTAATGAAAGGTTCCGTGGAGTTTTTTATGGACTTTCTGATTGAACATCCGAATGGCAAATGGTTAATAACAAATCCATCGACTTCACCAGAAAATCCGCCCAAGGGTCCCGGGTACAGGTATTTCTTTGATGAAGTAACAGCAGGTTATTATTTTACTACCATCTGTTCCGGATCAGCCATGGATATGGAAATCCTGACAGATCTTTTCGGATATTATTCCAAAGCATCCAATATACTGGGAGTTGACCAGGAATTTGCAGCAAAGGTTACTAAGGCAAGAGCGAGGCTCGTTCCGCCTCAGATCGGGGCAAACGGATCATTGCAGGAGTGGGCTGATGATCTGGAACAAATGGAAGATAAGCACAGGCATTTTTCTCATTTGTATGGCCTTTACCCCGGAAATGTTATTTCAGCAAAAAGGACACCGGAATTAGTTGTTCCGGTTAAGAAAGTGCTGGAACAACGCGGTGACGGAGGTACAGGCTTCTCAAGAGCCTGGAAAATGAGTCTTTGGGCCCGTTTGTATGATGGCAACAAAGCCAATAGTATTTTTAAAGGGTACATTAAAGAACAATGCTATCCCTCACTCTTTGCAAAATGCTTTACTCCACTGCAGGTGGATGGAAGTTTTGGCGTTACAGCCGGAATAACAGAGATGTTGATCCAATCGCATGAAGAAACAATTGAACTTTTACCAGCTCTTCCAGATGAATGGTCAACCGGTTCATTTAATGGGGTTTGTGCAAGAGGAGCCTTCGAATTAAAG
>CANJDY010000030.1 GCA_947472635.1 Chitinophagaceae bacterium | reverse complement strand
GGGCTTATAATGGTGTCGCTGATCCGTTCTTCGCTGCGCATTAGAAGCCAAATAAGATCCAGCTGTCCTTCCTCTTTGGGCGGTATTTCTTTGCAGTTCCCTGCTAATAGTGGAAGGATCTACTCCAAGTTCCGCTGCAACCTTTTTTTGTTTCATTCCGGCCTTAATAAAGGCTTCAATCTGATATCTTTGTACCAAACTAAGTTGAGTGTAATTTTTTGTCATAGTAACCAAAAGGTCGCACTACTCGGTCAAATGGCAAAATGCCCTTAAAAGCATTTTTGCCATTTGTTTCTAAAAATTGCACTTATCAGTTGAACTCAGCTAATAATTAAAATAAAATTTCAGACATTCTACAATCAACCAAATTGTTATATTTAAACATATAAGAATAAACAGATTTTTTGAAATCATTTAAAACAGTATCATCTTGAAGTAGATATCGAATATGAGTTTGATAATCAGATAAAGAGTCAGCCAACAATACTGGTATTTCATTAGGAAAAGGAATACCAATAACATTATGAGAATTTGCAACTAAAATTTTACCAAAAGATAATGCTTCTAAAGTTTTAATTTTTAAACCAGTGCCAAATTTAATGGGATTAAATACAATATTTCCTAAGGAATAAAAGTGTTCTAAATCCGAAACTTTTCCATAAATAACAATCCCTTTAGGTAAACTTTTATTAGAAAGATAATCGCAAATTCCGCCGCCAATAATTAATTTAATAGTAGGATGTTCAAGAATAAGTAAGGGGAATAATTCATGAATAAGGAAATTCAAACCATCAACATTATGATTATTAGGACCAGCAATAAAGAGTAAATTATTGTTAAAACAGATTTCAGTATTAAAAATAGGGAAAGGCCGATAGGAAGTAATTACACTTTTAGTAGTTAACCCTCTAAAAAAAGAAGCTTCCAAATCTTGAATAGCAACAATCAAATCACTTCTATCTATTGCCCTTTTTTCTTGTTTTGGAGTTGTAGAATACCAATTACTTCCAGTTTTTTCATATCTAAAAGAAAATACATCATGCGTATCAATAATTTTTTTTTCAACTTTAAAAAAAGTAAGCGCTTTACTGAGCCAAATATAATTAACCCAAATAATATCGAAATTATATTTTAAATGAAGTGACATTATTTTATGACGAACACCCCAGGGAAACCAATCATCAATTTTATAAACAAATTTGCCAGTAGTAAAAAAACGAAAATGTTTATAAAAACGGAGTTTAAATGAATAAAATAATGGCGTGATAATTAAAAGTCGATCACCCCAATAGTTTTTCATTAATTCTAAAGAATCTGTAGGTAAAGACTCTCCTATGTATAAATAATATACTTGTAAACCTAAATCTGTAAAATATTGACAATAATTAAGTATACAAGATCTATTCCCTGCATGAGGAGGATGAGTAGGAACTGGAGAAATAATTAAAATCTTATTATTCATTTATAAATAATTATTCAATTTAAAAGTTACTCTTATGAATATAGATTTTAATGAAATTTTAAATTTAAAAAAATATAAAGGAATTAGTTTTAATAAAATAAACTTATTAGATTCATAAGATGAGAAAGATTTTGATAAAAGAGAAAATAATGAACGAATAGGAACTATACTCAACCTAGATCTAATACTAAGTAAAAGCCAATTTTCTAAAAGAATAGTAAGTTTTTTGATAGGAAATTGAACTGAATTTTTTTTAACTTCTAAAAACAACCAATTAGAAAAATAAATTTGAGATGATAATTTTCTTAAAACAATAGATTTATCAGAAAAATTTGGAGAAATGTTAAAGGGACTTTTACGCCAATAAACATTACTTTTATCTATCGTTTTAATCCCCTTTTTATTCCCTAATTTGATCCAAAGAGCATCATCACTACCCCATGCTAAATCAAAATTATGAAAACGACCACTATCAAAAAATGAGGACTTTCTGAATATATATTCAACAACAAAACTATTTAATAAACCTTGTAATCTAAATTTAATAAAATCTTGAATAGTTAATAAATCAGGAAATGGAAAATAAGAATCAATAATTTCATGATATTCATTAATTTGAAAAACATTAAAATGAAATAAATCAATAAACGGGTTAAGTGCTAAAACTGAATAAAAGTTTTGAACACAAAATTCATCCATAATATCATCATCAGAAAACAACCAAAGCCATTCTTCATTACCAACCAAATCAATGCATCTTTCCCAATGAGCTACTAAATCCTTACTGCCTAAATTTTCAGGAAAGTATTGATAAACAATATTAAATTCTAAATCATATAAATTAATAATTGAAATAAAATCATGTTCAGAAGCATCAATACCAATATAGACAGTAAAATCTTTACAAGTCTGTTTAGCTAATGAATTAAGTACTTTAGAAAAATATTCAATTTTATATGCTGGAATTATAATAGCTAAATTATTCAAAAGAATGTATTAATAAAACTAAATTGAATTAACAGGAATTTGTTTAGATTGAAGAAACAAAATATAATAAGCGAAAACAATTGATGGAATAAAACTTGGATTAAAAGGAGCATCTATAATGAAACTTATTGAAAATATAAAAAATAAATAATATTTTGAATACAAATAGGTAGATAAAATAGTAGTTTTAAAAGTTAAATAAATGAAGATAAGATAAGAAATGATTGAAAAAATACCGAATTTAACATACAAACCCAAGTAACCTATATCAGAAATGTAAAACCCGAATTTTTTTTCTAAATTATTTACAAATTTTGAATAATAAGAGTTTTCAATTGGATTATTTTTAATATTCCCAGGCTCACCATTACCTAAAATTTTAGAAACAATATTAGGTGAAAAGTTATTTAAATAAAAACTTACGGAAAGCATTCTGATATCTTCTTTGGCATAGGAAACTTGAGAATCGGTTTCTTCAATCATTAAATTATAAGCGTTACTTAAAAAGAAAATATATAATAAGATTGAGACTAATGAAATTGACATAAATTTTAAAAATAAACTAGCATTATTCAAAATAAAAATAAAAGAAAACAAAAGAGTGAAAACAATATATGTTCTAGTCAATGACATAAAAATACAAGAAAGCGAAATAAGATAAACAAAAACCCACAAGAGTTTCTTATTAATAATAAATTGATTTAAAGCGAAAAAACAAAGCAAAAATAAAAATCCTATACCGCTAGTTTTAAGTCTTTGAAACCCTCTAGAGTCATCAATAAGTTCTATATTTCCGAAATATATAGTTGGAAAAACATAAAACGAAATTAAGAAAACAAAAATATATGAAAATCCGATAATGACAATTAGTTTTTCAATTTCTATAATGGGATATTTCCAGGAAATTAAAAGAAAAAATAAAATGTACACCATGTATGGAATAACTGATCGGAGTGATTCAATAAAATCCTGATCCCAAGAAATGGTAGCATTAAATGAAGATAATAACTCAGCAATTAAAATTAAAATAACCGGAAAAGAGAAAGGATTATAAAAATCATTATCACTATTAATAAAAACAAAAAATATTGAAACTACAAAAAAGAATAAATAAATGTAATATACAAATGAAGTTGAAAGTATTATAGGATCAAAAAAGTGAATTGAACTTAGACAAAATAAAAATGTAAATAATAATTTAAATTTACTGAATTTCATAAAAAACTAAGGTAAATAAAAATAAATTTTTACTCTACAAAATGTAATCATATCGATAATAATTGAATTTTTTAAAACGTATAATTGATAAATAATAAAATACAATCCACAAAATAGCGACGACATCAATAAAATTAAAAAATTATTAGTAAACGAAATTGAAAATAAATAGGTAATAACAGCAAATGGAATTGCAAAAATTATATTTAAAAAAAATAATCGTATTGGAAAATAGAAATAATGAACATTTTTTGCAAAGAAAAAAGAAAGAATTGTAACAAATAATTCAGCAAATAGTTGTGAATACGCTGTTGCATTTTCAGATAATACAGGAATAAATAGTAAATTAATCAACAAACTAATAGACATTCCTATAACAGATAAAATAACCATAAGGAAATCTTTTCTAAATACATTTAAAATAAGCAATACAAAAATTTGAGCAAATGGAACGAGTAGAATAACAGGAGACATTATTTGAACTAAAAGTATAGATTTGTAATAAAGATCACCAGTAAGTAATTTAACTATAGCACTAGAGGAAAGATAAACAAAAAATGAAATCGGGATAGCAAAAGAAATAATAATATTAATAGATTTTACTATTAATAAGTTATAAGCTTCTATACCCCTATTTTCTAAAACATAATTAAATTGGGGAATAAAAACAGAAATCAAAGCTGCAAATAATGAAATTACGATACGTACAATTCTATTAGCTGTATAATAATACCCAACAGCAGATTTAGTAGATAAAAAACCTAAAAGAGTAGCTGGTAAAACAGAATAAATACTAGTTAAAACCATGTAAATACCTAATATTGAAATAGGTTTAAAATGTTTGAAAATACCTTTAAATGAGAAATTAATTTTAAACGAAATTAATTTTCTAGCATAATAAACATCAATTAAAGCATTCAATAATGTTGAAAGAATCAAAATTATAAAAAAAATTAAATAATCATCTTTCTTTTGAACAAATAAATAGATAGCAAATAATGAAATTACTTTAACCAATAAACTTCTTATAGTTATATATTTAAAATCATTAACACCTGTAAATAGCCATTGAATAGTAAATACATTTAAAATTATCAAAACCCCTCCTAACAAAGAAATTGTATAATAATCTTTAAACTCGGAAGAAAAAAAAATTGAAAAAATATAAACAATTAAAAAAAAAATAGAAACAATAAAATGAATTAACAAAAGTTCAAAAAATAGAACGGACCGTTTAATTCGATCATTACCCAGTTTTGAAATTTCACGTATTCCATAAACAGGTAATCCTAATGCAGCAATAATCATATAATTTTGACCATAGGAAATAATAAAATTAGTAACTCCTAAACCTTCAACCCCTAAAATTCTTGATAAATACGGAAAAGTTAATAAAGGAAATAATAGATTAGAACCTGTCAGTAAAAAATTATAAAAAAAATTCTTTTTCAATATAAAATTGTTAAAAAAATACTTTTTAAAAAACTAAGCATAGTTAAAATTATATAATTAGCAATAAGTGAAAATTAGTAAAATTGATTTAATTTTTAAGCATTTTATTGATTTTATTTTTGATTTTAAAAATAGGATTAAATTTACTTCTAAGTCCATCAATTACAATAAAGTCATCAATAATATTTATAGTATGAAGGCCCTCAACAAATTCTGTATTAGCTGGAGGTGAAATTTTAAAATAGGTTTCTTCTTCAAATTCATTTTCATTTAATAAACATATTTTATTTAAAGTAATTGACTTCCCATAACTTTCAGCCGAATTTTGAGTGGGCCTATAAATGTCTCCATTAAATTCAATAAAATTTCCAGCTGGTCTTGAAGCATCTAGATTATTTTTTACTGGATTTTTAGAATGCTCGATATAAGGACCATCGAAATTATTTGAATGATATATAAATAATTGACTATTACTTAAAAGACCACTATGCGTTGCAAATAACCAATATTTATTATTGTATTTTAAAATCGTTGAATCTAAAAGTGCTAATCCTTTTATAATATCCTTTTTATCTTTTAATGAATTTGTCTTAAAATCGAAATTATATGAAGATAAAATACCACTTTGACTAGCTTCCGGAATAATATGTATACTTTCATTTTCAACAAAAACAAAAGGGTAAGAAAGATGACTTTTAGTATCTAATAGCTTTACTGGAGGCGATTGCTCAAATTCATTTGAAAAGGTAGTCATACAAATTTTTCCATAATTTTCTTCAAAACTAAATTCTTCATAAACAATATTTAAAAAACCATCAGGATTTTTAAAAACAAATGGATCGGCACAAAATTGAAAATTTGAATTTAGTGACATCCACTTATAATCACTTTCAATATTTTTATATTTAAAAAAATCTAATAGTGAGATTCTAGTAATTCCAATACTCCATTGCTGAATACAAAGTTTATCATACAATTTTTTAAAAAATAACTTAATAAATGCAAGATTTATCATATTAATCTTATCAGTGAATGTTAAAAAATGAACAATTTTCTCTATCTTGAATAATACAATACAAGGCTTCGCCGAACTCAGTCACATGAATGACAGTTAAAATAAAATATAATAAATAAATAAATTTAAATTCTTAAACGACAGACTTGTTTTTTACAGCCATCTTGTACTTTGATTTATCACCATAGGTGTAGCCGTATCCATAGCCATAGTTGCTTTTCAAATAGCCTCTCTTTTTAATACCGTTGAAAATAATAGCCGGATTGGTAAGAGGATTCACTTCATTATTGTCATCAAATCTTTTTAAAAGAATTTTAGGGGTATACTTATGCCTAACAACGTACAATGTAGTGTCGCAGCAGGCAGATAATACATGAGCATCTGTAACTAACACAATAGGTGCTGTATCAATTATCAAAACATCAAAACGCTTACCCAACGAAGAAATCATATGTTCAATCATTCCATTTTCAAGTAATTCAGAAGGATCTTCTTGAATACCCCCAGAAGAAATAATATACAAATTGTCATATTCAAGTACTGGATTAATAATTTCTTCTACACTTTTTTTACCCGTCAAATAATCGCACACTCCTGGATCATTATACTTATTAAATATTTTTCCAAGCGAGGCATTGTGCAAATCAAGGTCTACTAATGCAACTTTTTTTCCTGTTAACGAAAAACTTATTGCCAGATTAGCTGCAATAAAACTTTTTCCTTCACCAGATATACTGGAAGTAAGCAATATTTTATTATGAGTAGAGTCAATACCTAAATATTGTAATGAAAATCGAATTTTTCTAAATTCTTCTGCAATAAAACTTCGTTTTCCAGCCTCAATCAACAACTGTTTTTTTGACTTATTATATCCCAATTCTCCAATGATTGGAATGGAAGTAAGCGCTTCAATTTCATTCCTGTAAAGGATAGTTGGACTAAATATCTCCATCGTATTAACCAAGGCAATGGGCAATCCAAATGCTGAAATTATAATAGCTGCAAGAATAATAAGTTTATTTGGGCTAACCGGAGTATTAGAAGATTGAGCATAATTTACAATCCTAGTATCTGATAAATTTGACGCATAAGACAACTCACTTTCCTCTCTCTTCTGAAGTAAGAATGAATAAATTCCACTTTTAATATTTTGATCCCTACTAATTTCAAGTAATTGTCTTTCTTTAACTGGAATGGAATGCAACATGCTGTTATAGCGACTGTTGGTAACAGATAAATATTTTTTATTGGCTTCTAAATTATTACGTTGGCTTTGAATATTGTCGATAATATTGGGTTTAATTTTATTGATTTGATCAGTAACAGAAACCAGTAAAGGATTATTTTCTGCAACCGTTTTTTTGAGTTTTTCTCGCTCCAACTCAGCTACATTTAAACTATTTAACAATTGTGACAAAGTTGGATCACTAACACCTAGCGTGGAAGGTGAAATACCCACATTGCTACTATTAGTCTTGATATGATTCTCAAGCTGGTTAATTACAGACAACTGCATATTAACATCACTTAATTTCTGATCATTTGCACTTACATTTTGTAAAAATAATTGACCTTGGGTACTAATATCTACCGCCTCACTCCCAGCCTTATATTGCTGAATCTTTTGTTCAATCGTATTTAGATCACCGCCAACTATATTTAACCTTTCTTCAATTAGTGAGAGCGTTTTTTTTGCTAATGCATTTTTTTCAACAATCGCTTCATTATTATATGCTATAATGAGTTCATTCAAAACATCTTCTGCCAAATTAGTTTTATAATCCCGATAACTTAAATTAATAACACTGGATAATTTATTTGAGGCTGCCACCTTCAGATTTCCCAATATCACTTCGGCGGCTTCTTTAACATCAAGAAGTTGGAAATAATACGGGTATTGCTTATTTGATATTTTGTATTTCGAATTTACTGTAAATCTAAATTTCCCAAATACAGTATTAAGCCATTCATTGACGGATCCTAGTCGCTGATTGTTTATAAATACAATACCGTTTAAGGCGTCATATTTCAAGTACAACTTTTCCTTACCCTTTTTAATTAAACTTGGATTAAAAGCCTCTATAGTGAGAGGTGCTTCATTGTAAGCAGATACAAAATTATATTTACCTTCTTGAAAAACAGGTGCATATAAATGTAATTTTTTGACAACATTATCAACCAGTGGCCTAGAATGTAACACTTCAATTTCATTCTCTATTATCTTTTTAGCATTAATCATATTAATGGACTCCATCAATTTAGAATCATCATTGCCTTTTTTTTCATCCATTATAATAAGAGAAGCCGTTGCTTCATATTTTGGAGATACATACAGTATATATCCATAACCAAGGCTCGATGAAAAAAAAAGAAATAATAGAAATATTGGCCAATATGCCAGATACTTATTAATCATTTTCACAAAAAGACTTTCCTCTTTTTGAGCTAGCAGTTTACGATTGCTTTTCTCCATATTATTTTATAATTCTATCTAAAACAATTACAATTACTGATAAACCAGATAAAAGTGCTGGAACCAATTGACGGCCACGCCCAACGCTAGCCACCTTATCCTTATTGGGTTCAACATATACCACATCATTGGGAAGCAAATAGTAATAAGGCGATGTGAGAAAATCCTTTGAATTTAGGTCAACATGTTTCACCTTCTTATTACCTTGGGTTTCCCTTATCACTAAAACATTGTCCTTTTTACCATAAATTGTAATGTCTCCGGCAAGACCTAGTGCTTTTAGCAGGGATATCTTTTCATTTGGAACGTTAATGACTGTTGGATGACCCACTTCGCCAATTACTGTTACCTCGAAATTGAGATGCCGTATGTTTACAATAGGATCTATAAGTAATTTCTTATCCAATACCATTTGGGTGATATTGTTTTTTACCTGATTTTTTGTAAGACCAGCAGCCTGGATATTTCCTAAAATAGGCAATTGAATAAACCCTTCCGAATTTACCAGGTAACCCGAAGACTGTGAATTATTGCCAACTGATGAAGTAGAACTGATAACCAAATTATTAGTAGTATTAAATAACGCGGAGGCATCAGGATTAAGACTAGTAATTGCAATACTTAGGATGTCATTATTTTGAATTAAATTGTCAGCCTCAACAGCTATTTGCAAATAGCTGGAATCGACTGCGTTGTTAAGATATACTGAATTCTTAGTGCTGATACATGAAGAAAAAAACAAAATCAATTGAAATAAAAGCATTAGCGATACAATCGGTTTGGCCATACAATTAATATTATAATGTTGAAAAAAACAGCATGTAAAAAGGTAAAAGATGAAGCTTGTTCTTAGGAGGGCTGCAGACCTATTAAACAGGTACTATTTAATACTTCAAACAGAGGACTAATTCTTGGTAGGAATGAATTAAACTATAAATATAGAAGGGTGGATAACTAGTAATCGTAGGAAGAATGGAATTTTATTAGCTAAAATAATATATTAAGTAAATTTAATATTTAATACTTTGTATTCCAAATTTTTTAAAAAAAAATAATAAAAATAAATATTCTATATAAATTCGGAATAAATGGCAACCCTAAAATGATAACATTCAGGTTAGATTAAGAAAACATTCATTTTAAATGTATAATGGAGCTAAAAAAATATTAGTATCACTATCAATTCGATAACTCATTTTTTTTACAACAAAAAATCCTCCACAAAAGTGGAGGACTAATAATAAAATTCTACAAAAAATTATTACCATTTATCAACTTCCTCATTACTGCCGTTATCAAGCGGTTCCTGAGATGCGGGTTCAATTGAAATTGGAGGAACTACTTCTTCATTTTCAGCTGAAATTACAACTACTGTACTTTCATTGTCAACATTTTCCGAAGGTGCACTTTGATACTGTCCATCTTCACCTTCATAAGGATTGTCATGATTGAAAGCATCAAAATCAAAGTCTGGCATTAAATCAGTCTTAACATAGTCAATCGCCTCAGCAAGCCCCTTTATAAACTTATTAAAATCTTCTTTATACAAAAAAATCTTGTGCCTATCATAGCCTTCAGAATCAAAGCGTTTACGGCTTTCTGTAATTGTTAAATAGTAGTCACTACCACGAGTTTCCCTTACATCAAAAAAGTAAGTCCTACGTTTCCCTGCTCTAATGCGTTTACTATAAACGCTTTCCATTTTTTTGTCATTGTTTTCGTACGCCACAGTTGTAATTTTTTTGGATGAATGGATATTATATTAATTAAAAACATGACAAAGATATACCTGTTTTTGAAATAGCAAAATAATCAGTCATATTTTAAAAGAACTTAGGCTTTCTTACTTAAAAAACAGTCACTTATTCATAAAATCTCCGTTTAAATGAGCTCAAAAATTGATTTGTCCCCTTCCTGTTGCTGCTGACGAGCATACATTTCCGCATAAAATCCATTTTGCTTCAATAAATCAGCATGGGTTCCCTGCTCAATAATTTTGCCATCATCGAACACAATTACCTTATCAAATTGAAGCAAAGAAAAAATTCGGTGAGTAATAATCACGGCTGTCTTATCCTTCCACCAAATATTCAAATTATTCAAAATTTCCTTTTCGGTTTTCGCATCTACAGCACTCAAACAGTCATCAAAAATTACCAATGCAGGATTCTTTAATAAAGCCCTTGCAATTGAAATTCGCTGTTTTTGTCCTCCACTCAGCGTTACGCCCCTTTCTCCTATCATTGTTTGATACCCATTGGAGAACCCTTCGATTTCATTATGTATACCTGCAATTTTGGCTGCCTGAATAACCTCCTCCAAACTGGCTGAATCAACTCCAAAAGCAATATTATTTTGAACAGTTTCGCTAAATAAAAATACATCCTGCGGCACATAACTGATTTGGGAACGCAACCATTGAATATCGATCTTATCAATCGGAACCTTATCATACAGTATTAAACCGTTATCGGCGTCATACATTCTAAGGAGTAGTTGAGCGATAGTAGATTTCCCGGAACCCGTCCTACCGACAATAGCAATTTTTTCACCTTTCCCTATTTCTAGTGAAAAATCTTTGATAGCATGAATACCAGTATGGGGATACCTAAAATCAACAGCAGTGAAATTGATATTTTGGCTAATGGAAGGCTTTAATGAAGCTTTGGATTGCTGAATAGTAGGAGTAGTTAGTAGAAATTCATTAATCCTTTTTTGAGAGGCAGCAGCTCGCTGCGTCATACTGGCTGTCCAACCAATGGCACTGACGGGAAAAGTAAGCATTTGGATATACAGCACAAACTCTGCGATCGTACCCATGCTACTGCCAGGTAATCCATTCACCACATCCATTCCCCCCACCATAATAGTAATTAGGGTACTTAAACCTATCAATAATCCAATACTTGGAAAATAGATGGCTTCTGTTTTGGCCAATGCAAGTGCATTTTTTTTATATAACTCACTATTATTTGAAAAAAAGCCGAGCATGGATTTTTCTTGAACAAATGACTTAATTACCCTTATTCCACTATAAGATTCCTGGGCATTAGAAGTGAGATCACTCAACAACTCCTGAATACGTTCACTCTTTTTATTAATAATGGTATTTACAAAATAAATAGTAATTGCGAGTAAGGGTAAGGGTGATAACGCAATTAGGGTAAGTTTAGGGCTAGCTTGGATCATGAAATAGATGCTAAAAAATAGAATTGCCGCCAAGTTGATGAAATACATCAAAGCAGGACCAGTATACATTCTTACCCGACTTACATCTTCTGAAATTCGACTCATTAAATCACCAGTACTATGTGTTTTATAAAAATTAGTGTCTAATTGCTGGTAATGGTTAAATACCTGGTTTTTTTGGCTAAATTCAATCAAACGACTCATAACAATAATTGTTTGACGCATCAAAAACATGAAAAAACCACTAATTAATGCAAGCAGTAATAAAATAATACTACACCATACAATCTTAGAGCTAAAGGTTTGGGGTTCAAGTTTGGCAATAATCAGTTGAACAACAAAATCATATTCTTTTTTATGAATAGTTGGTGGGTGAGATAGATTGATAGTCCCAGCAGAAGAACTTGTTACGACTGTATTGACAACATACCCAGTTAATTGAGGAGCAAGAATCCGAAAATAGTTGGTAAGTAGGATAAAAATGACCCCAAACAGAAATCGATACCTGTATTTCCAAAAAAAAGGATTAAGCGCTGCGAGATGTTTCATTAATAGCAAAAGTAATAAATTAGACAGAAGGAACAGCCATAAACAAACTTAAGCAGCAAAAATTACTGATAAATACGATAATAGGAATAATTCAAAAAAGTACCTAAAAAAACTAACGAAGAAAATATGACACTATACATATTTAGCAAAAACGTGAAATAACTGATTAAAAATACCTAAGAGGAGCAGTAATTTGATACTTAAACTGGGGGATTTTACGAAGAGGTTTGAAAATAGCCACTAACCAGGCAAGGGGAATATTATTTTTTTTCATAGCCTGGTAATCTTTCCGATTAGCTAAAAGGCGTTTATATAGACTTTGATTACTCATACCTCCGATACGCATTTTAACAATCAACTTAGGAAGATACTGAGCTGAAATTTTATGATTATATAAATATCGAGTCATAAATTCGTAATCAGCGGAAGAAGTGAATTTGGAATCATAATTTCCACCATTTTGAAGAACAGCTTTGTTAATATAAAATGAAGGGTGAGCGGGCATCCATCCAAAATTAATATTAGTACGATTATAGTCTCCTCCATTCCATTGCCGAACTACTTTACCTGTGTTAATTTGGTGAACATATACAATATCCCCATATACTGCAGCTACCCCATAACGGTCAAATGTATTGACAATGGCATCAATCACATCACTGGATGCAAAAAGGTCATCACTATTCAAAGTTCCAATGACATCGCCAGTAGCCATCTGAATACCCTTATTAATTGCATCATACATACCTCCATCTTTTTCAGAAATCCATTTACTGATAAAAGATTGATATCGATTAATAATATCCAATGTATTGTCGGTAGACCCCCCATCTACGATAATATACTCAATATTGTGATAATTTTGAGCAATGACAGATTGAATACATTGTTCTAGGAAATAACCTGAATTATAGGTTACTGTAATAATAGTCACTTTCATCCTTGAAAAATTGAAATTGAAAAATTAAAAAGAAATAAGAAAAAAATTCAAGGAGTAGGAATATAAAACTCTTCAGGTGGATAAGGATTTATTATAATATTTAAACAAAGATCAAAAAGAAATAATTAAAAATATTAACGTGATTTAAAAATGAATGGATGGGGTTCTTTTTATGATGTTAAAAATTTGTTGTGCAATTTTTTTATGGGCTCTTTCATTAGGATGACCATCATATTTTGATAAAATATAATCCTTTGAGCTTTCACTATTAAAATAATCAACGCTATTGATATAAGTAACAGCTGGAGATTGATCAAAAAACGCTTTAATCACATTATCTGCACCAATAAATAATTTGGGATATCCTATTAAGTTCATTTCAGGGAATTTTAATACAATCAATTGGATATTTCTTTTAATCACATCCTTATTAATTTGGGAAAGTAAATATTTTGACCGCTTCCAATTTTCCTTATTTTCAGTATAGTCATTTAGTATCAAATTAAATTCGCTATTGGGAAATACAACCCCATACGATTTTAGATAATTATGAAAATTATATAAAATGTAATGCAAAACACTTGAATGATAAATAACTGAATAAATTTTCTGGGGAACACTTTGTTTTTTGACTAAGGAATAATTCATATTTACAAAACTATCCATTCCAACGACAGAATTGT